>NZ_JYDG01000054.1:0-120814 GCF_003263545.1 Rahnella sp. AN3-3W3 | reverse complement strand
TGATAAATTGTTAAAGAGCATGCCGCGGTTCGCAAGGAATCTTATGCGGCGCGGGAGGCGTATATTACGTTTTCCCGCTGAAGAGTCAAGAGATTATTCATTCGAACTTTCTACTTTTTCTCTTCCTGCCCGAGCGACTTGTCAGTCGTTGTTCCCGGTCAGTGGAGGCGCATTATAGGGAGTTCTCAGAAGGCCGCAACCCCTAAAATACAAATAATTTACTGACCGCTGAATCTTTCATCAAATGGTGTTTAAAGCGGCAATTCCTGGATACTTCTGAAGCCATATGACTGTAAAACAGGCAGCAAACTTTGCGCCTCTGCGGTCATCGCCATGCAGTAGGCGACACTCTCTATTTCAACACCGGCTTTTTTTTCTGGAATATCGACGTGAGAAGTCTCAATTAACCAGTGCGCGCGTCTGGCAATCGCAGAACCGGAGTCGATCATACGCGTGCCGTCGGGCAAAACCTGTGACAACTCTTGCGAAAGCAGCGGGAAATGCGTGCAACCTAATACCACGGTATCCGGTGGTTCACGTAAACGCAGCCACGGATGCAAGATTTTCTTCAATACAGCCAGTGAAACCTCTTCGCCATGCAGCTTCGCTTCCGCCAGCTCAACCAGCTCCGCCGAGCCCAGCATCAGAATCTGACAATCCGTCGCAAAGCGTGCGACCAGATCATGTGTATAAGGACGCTGTACCGTCGCGCGCGTCGCCAGCAATCCGACCACACCATTACGCGTTAATTTAGCAGCGGGCTTAATCGCAGGGACAACCCCGACAACGGGGCAACTGAATTTGGCGCGTAATGCAGGGAGGGAGACGGTGCTCGCGGTGTTACAGGCGATGACAATAATAGAGAGGGGATGGCGTTTCGCAACAGCGGTGACAATATCCACCACGCGCTCAACGATAAACTCTTCGGATTTCTCGCCGTAGGGGAAGGCCACATTATCGAAGGCATATATATAGTGCAGGTCCGGCAACATCTGCCGGACCTCATCATACACCGACAACCCGCCGACACCGGAATCGAAAACCAGCACCGTCGGGCGGTCAGGAACTTGTGTTGTATCAGAAGGTATAGCTTCCAGAGAGGTAGTACTCACGTCCTGGTGTGGCATAGCCATAAGCCGTCTCGTAATCTTTATCAAACAAGTTGGCAATTCTACCACGAACTGTCAGGTGTGAGGTCACAGGATATGATGCCGCGAGATCCCACAAACTGACGCCGCCCAGTTTAACGGTCTGATAAGGATAGGTTCCGTAGTCGGTATCGTAACGCTGTCCCAGATACTGATAGTTGATCGACCAGTCGATATCAGCGATGTCCCAGTCAATCTGGTATTTCGCCTGCTGCTTGGCACGACGGGTCAGAATTTCGTTGGTTGTCGCATCACGCGGGTCGAGATATTCCAGAGTGATCTTGTGCTGCAACGGGCCGGTATCAAAGGAACCCGTCCATTCAACGCCTTTGATGGTCGCTTTGCCGATATTGTAATAATTGCTGGTCGAGTCGTTGTAAGAGATCATCTGATCGATGTCATTACGATAGACGGACAAGCGCCAGTCCAGCGGCCCCGTCAGACCTTCAAGCCCGCCTTCCCATTGCTTACTCTCTTCCGGCTTCAGATCAGGATTACCATAGTAATCACTGTAGAGCTGACTCAGGTTCGGCGATTTATAAGCGGTACCGTAGGAAGCAATCATGCGATAGCCATCGATAAACTCCCATGCGGCGCTGCTCTGCCAGGTGGTGTGCTGACCAAACTGGGAGTTATCGTCGCTACGCACCGCGCCTTCCAGTGTGAAATCGCTGATTTTTTGCTGCGTGCTCAGATACACGCCGGTATTGTGCTGATCATAGCCATCGGCAAGATAGCTGGTACCCGGCTCGGTGGTGAGTTTCTGCCAGTCGAGACCTGCGCTGACTTCCCCTTTCCATATCTGGAACGTATTACCCCATTGCACGTTGTACTGATCGGAATCGTCCAGGGAAGCGGAGGCGTCATACGGGCCATACTTCGGATCGTAGTTGTAGTCTTTGACGTGGCTGTAGCTGCCGATTAACTGCGTGGCGTAAATGCCGTTCTGATAACGCAGACCTGTATCATATGTCCGGCTGTAAAGCTGGCGGGTATCAATCAGCGCGCTGCCCGGCGAGTAATACGCATCATAAGCCGTGCGGTTGTCATAACCGTAGGCGCGCGCAAAGCCGCTGATCTCTTCATTAAACTGGTGTTGCAGCGCCAGATACAGCGTCTTGCTCATGAAGCCGTCGCGGTCGGGCTGAGGAACGCCGCCGTTATTGCCATCAGCGACCACGTCAATCCCGCGGGTGTAGGTGTAATCCCCTGCTGCCGTCAGCGTGGTGTTCTCACCTAATTTCTGCTGCGTTGAGCCGTTGTAGTTCTGATAGCCGTGTGAGCCGATACCCGCGCCGAGCGTTGTGCCGTCTTTGTCGCGGGTCGTAATAATATTAATGACGCCGCCGATGGCATCCGAGCCATAAACCGCCGAACGCGGGCCGCGAATAAATTCAATGCGCTGAACTAATGAAAGAGGGATCTGGCTGATATCTACTGATCCGGAAATACCCGCCTGATTGAGACGCACACCATCCATCAGGACCAATGTGTGGCTTGAGCTGGTACCGCGAACGTAAACAGAGGTCAGCTGCCCCATTCCGCCGCTCTGGCTGATATCCACGCCCGGTAAACGACGCAAAACATCAGCCACGGATTTTGACTGCCACCGGTCGATATCTTCACGCGTGACGATATCCGTCGGCGCTAATACAGAAGAAACGGGCTGTGGAAAACGGTTAGCGGTAACGACCATATTATCGCTGCTGTTTGTGGAAGTGCTGTCTTGCGCCCACCCTGAAAAAGCCGTGACGGATAATGCCGTCAGCAGCACGTGCTTTTTAATTGTCATGAATCGAGCATCCAAACTTAATTGGCGGATGCCGCAGAGGATCACCGGCGGTAATTCGCGACGACGATGATTAATGCGACGTAACATCGGCAGGTCTTCGGACTTAGGATTTGCAGGCTGATTAATTACACCGTAATTAATTGAAATTACCCGCACCGGGCGATGACTTCCCATCTCCTCTTTCTCCTTTCCCATATAAGGAGAGAAGGAAGAAACAGTGTCTGCATAATAAAAAATGCTATCGCCGTGATTTCCCCATACCGCTGCGCGCCAGTTCCGGATTCACACCGGATTCCCTTTTAACTCAGTCAATGAGGCCGAAGCGCAATCGTACGATCAACCTATTTGGAAATCCAGACATCCGTAATAGCCAGTAAGCTTTCACGATATAAATGTAACAATGGTGGACTTAACGGAGACATTCCCTACAATCGCCCGCTAAGTTTGTCCATTCATTCCCTGTTAGACGAGATAACCGATGACGCCTGAAAACCTGCCCATTGAACAGTACGACGACCAGCTGGCGGAAAAGACCGCACGTCTCACGGCGATGATGTCGCCATTTAATGCGCCGCAGCCTGACGTTTTCCGTTCTCCTGTCAGCCATTATCGTATGCGCGCAGAATTTCGCGTCTGGCACGATGAGGGCGACCTGTACCACATCATGTTTGATCAGCAGACCAAAGCCCGCGTGCGCGTGGACCAGTTTCCGACCGCCAGCGAACTGATTAACCGCCTGATGCCGGTGCTGATTTCGGCTATTAAGCAAGATCCGGCATTGCGCCGTAAGATCTTCCAGATCGACTATCTGTCGACCCGCAGCGGCAAAATCATCGCCTCGCTGCTTTACCATCGTAAGCTTGATGACGAATGGCAGCAGGCCGCAACCGCCCTGCGTGACCAGCTGCGTGCTGATGGTTTTGATATCCAGCTGATTGGCCGTGCCGCGAAAACCAAAATCATGCTCGACCAGGATTATGTTGATGAAGTTCTGCCGGTCGCGGGCCGCGATATGATTTATCGTCAGGTGGAAAACAGCTTCACTCAGCCAAACGCCGAGATGAATATTCAGATGCTGGAATGGGCACTGAAGGCCACGGAAAACTCGACTGGAGATTTACTGGAACTTTACTGCGGTAACGGCAACTTCTCGCTGGCTCTGGCACGTAACTTCCGCCGCGTGCTGGCGACAGAAATCGCCAAGCCTTCTGTCGCCGCCGCGCAATACAACATTGCCGCGAACCACATTGATAACGTGCAGATTATCCGCATGGCAGCCGAAGATTTCACACAGGCGCTGAATGGCGTACGTGAATTCCGCCGTTTGCAGGATGTCGATTTAAGCGGATACGAGTGCAACACCATTTTTGTCGATCCACCGCGCAGCGGGCTGGATGATGAAACGGTGAAAATGGTGGCAGGCTATGACCGTATTCTTTATATCTCCTGCAATCCGGAAACGCTGTGTGCGAATCTGGAAACCCTGAGCAAAACGCACCGCGTCACGCGTCTGGCGTTGTTTGATCAGTTTCCGTATACCCACCATATGGAATCTGGCGTGCTGCTGGAAAAAATCTGACGGCAGATGGAAAAACAAAAACGGGCACCTTTTGAGTGTCCGTTTTTATTTCAGTCCGTTGTCCACGATATTACAAATAGACCCGCAGATATTCTGACAGACACAAGATCGCCATCGCCTGCCCGTAAGGCATCGACGTCAGGGCAATTTCACGGTAGAAATCGAGATCATTACCCATCGCAGTACCGAATGACGTTTGCGTCAGTTCACCGGCCGGATTGATATGCTTGATCACACCCTGAATGGCTTTCTCCGCCACCGGCGCATAAGACGCATCGATATAACGTTTACGCACCGCTTTCAGGATGCCGTAGGCAAAACCAGCGGTCGCCGAACTTTCCAGATAAGAGTGCGGATCGTCGAGCAGCGTATGCCATAAACCGCTGTCGTCCTGACATTTCGCCAGCGCACTGACCTGACTTTCCAGCACCTGCAATAAATAGCGGCGTGTTGCGTTGTTTTCCGGTAAATCCACCAGTTCGAGGAATTCCGGAATAGCAATCGTCAGCCAGCTGTTACCGCGCGCCCAGCGAGCCTGGGCAAAGTTATGATGCCCGTCAAACGTCCAGCCGTGGAACCACAGGCCGGTTTCGCGATCCATCAGATACTGCACGTGCATCAGGACTGGTACGTCGCTTCTTCAACAAATTCCGGGCGATCCAGCAATTTGCCGATTTTCGCCAGCGGCAGCACGCTCATCATCAGCGTGTCGTCCCACATTTGCTGATGATTTTCGTTGTTATAAACGATGTGCTGCATCGCACCTTTATCAGTGCGCGGCATTTCATACATCACCCATTCAGCCCAGCGCTCCAGATAAGGGCGCCATGCCGCATTGCCGGTTTCCTCATAACGATAAGCCAGCGTCAGGAACGGACTCATGGTATTGACGTTTTTGGTCGGCGTGCCTTCCGCCAGACGCGCGGTAAACCAGTCGTCGATCACCGCCCGCATTTTTTCGTCGCCAGTCTGCTGATAATACTGATAGATACCGTAAAGCCCGATGCCGTGCGTCCATTCCCAGCCCGCCCAGCCTTTGGTATCAATTACGCGGCCATCGTCGAGGCGTAACAAGAATTCACCGGTTTTATCTTCGATATTCACCAGATTGTCAGTCACGTTGTGGATCAGCGATTTCAGTTCGTTGCGTGAAATGAAATGTTCCGGCTGTCGCAGCAAAGCACTGTGTTTAACTTCAAAAACTTTCATGGGGTTCTCCTGTGAATTCAAAATTTATAAACGTCCCTGGACCGGCATTTCAGCAGTATTTTCGCGGGTCAGCTTTTCGGGTGGCGGATTATTGCGATGCAGATAACCGATGTTGTTATTGCCCCACAGAGATTCGTATTTCATCCCTGTCAGCATTTCGACCGTTGCGCGGTCTTCCGGTGTAATTTGTTCCGGCACGATGCGGTTGGCATCACGCATTTTTTGCGTTTCGCGGGTCAGCACGCCGTGCGTTTTCTGATTCAGGCGGAAGAATAAAGAGATCATGAAACCCATGCTGAGCATCAGCAATGACCCGATCACCAGTACACCAAGAATCGTATGACCGACCGCCGGTACCTGCTGGCTTTGCCCGGAAACAAATCCGGCGAGTTGCAGGATGATCCCCACCAGCATGACCGCGCCCGCCTGAGACGCTTTGCGGGTCAGCGTCATCACCCCGGCAAAAATCCCTTCGCGGCGCTGACCGGTAATGGTTTCATCGACATCAGCAATATAGGTATAGATATTCCACGGCACGTAGTTGATCCCGCCGCGTCCCAGACCGGCCAGCGCGGAAATCAGCAACAGTAATGACATCGAATCATTCATGCCGGTGAAATACAGCACACCGTAGGAAATGGTCGCCAGCCCGAACAGCGTAACGGCCAGACGATAAGACGGCGCAGGGCCGAAGCGGATACACAACGGGATCATGCCGATCACCGCCACGAATTGCAGAATCGCCATCATGCCCATCAGATTGGAAGCAATCGCTGCGCTCTGCATCAGCACGAACACCACGTAATAGGTGAACACGGCGTTAAACACATCCTGCGCGATATACCCGCCAAGGTACAAACCCAGATGCTGGCGGAAAATTTTGATACGTAACGTGGAAGATAATTCGACTTTCAGGCGTTTCAGGCTTTGTGCCAGCGTCAGTTGCTGACGCTCGCGTTCAATTTTCTTCGTGGCTTCCGATTTGAGTTCTTCCGGACGTTCCCAGGTAAAGAAATAGACCAACGTCAGGACGAAGGCGCAAATCACCGCAAAGACCAGACTCGAGTAGAAGAAGGAAATGGCGTTATCTTTGCCGAAATGCTGCAACAAAATGCCCGGCAGGAACGCCGCCAGAATCGCAGAAAGCTGCGCCAGCGCGATACGTGCGCCAGAGAATTTGGTCTTCTGTTTAAAGTCATCAGTCATTTCCGGTACCAGTGTTTCATATGGCACAAGAATCATGGTGTAGACGATATCGAACAGCAGATAAGTCAGCAGGTAGTAGACGTATCCCATGTCGCCCACCCACATAAAGCTGTAGCTGAACACACAGGGGATACCGAGCAAAATAAAGAACTTACGCCGGCCAAACCGTTTGCCTAGCCAGGTGTTACCGAAGTTATCAGTGAGATACCCCATCAGCGGGCTCAGTACCGCATCGGCGACGCGCGCAGTAGCAAAAATAAAGGTCGCTTCGATGGGCGAAAGGCCGCAAAAGGTGGTGTAGAAATAAAGCAGCCATGCTGCCGTCAGGGCGGTGGTGCCTGCCCCCAGAAAATCGCCAGAACCGTAGGCGATGTAATTAAAGAATCCAATTTTACGTGTTTTCATTGCCGTGTTGCCTCTGTTAAATCACCTATAGGCGTAGGCTGAATGCGAACGAAAATGTATCGTCCGGCCATGATTCAAATTAACGAGGAGCAGGAATGAAAACCTTTTGGTTTTTGCCACTCAAAGCCACTTTATGGCAATGAAATGAAGAAGTGGGCGATCAATCTCTAAATATTGAACATGGGTTTGATATTAATGAAATGACAGTTCATTAAATGAATGAGGGGGATGAATAAATAAAAAAGGCAATCCACAGATTGCCCTTTATACATGGCGGGGAAAAGTCTTACTGTAACGTGGATTTTCGCTTTTTCAGCTTCAGGCCTATCCAGAACACCAGCGCGACACTGATCAGCGACGGCAGGAAATTAGAACCCAGTTCAGGGTATTCCGCCCGGACAATGGTGCTGTACAGCACCAAGCCCAGCAGGAAACAGGCTGCCGCCAGAACCGGTAATCCTTTCGGCATTTCGCCACGGTGGTAGCGAACGTGCAGGCAGTACACCGCTAACACCAGAGAAATAATCGGGAAGATCGAAAACGTTACGACAGAACTGAATAACGCATCGAAAGTGCCATTAATCGACAGCCCGGCAATCAGAGCCAAAACCAGAGTGCCATTATCCTGGTTCGGTTGTTCGGTCATCTTCTTTACCTCGGGTCTTATTATTGATGGGAGTCACAGCCGTACGTTCCTGTTGACGGCGATACCAGTAATACGCGCCTTTGGAAATCATCCGCAACTGCAACACCAGCCGTTCTTCCAGCTGACGGCGTTGAGCGATATCCACATCCAGCGCTTCCGCACCGGCGTTGAAAACGATGATCACCATGGCTTCAGCCTGCGCTTCGGTAAAACTGCGCGGCATATGGTTTTCGAGTTGCAGATAGTCGGCAAGTTCCGCAATAAAATGCTGAATTTCACGGGCGACGGCGGCACGGAATGCCGAAGACGTGCCGGAACGTTCACGCAGCAGCAAACGGAATGCGTTGGGATTATTACCAATGAATTCCATAAAGGTGGAGACAGACGTGCGGATCACGCTGCCGCCTTTGGCAATACGCTGACGTGCCTGGCGCATCAGCTGGCGCAGCATCAGGCCGCTTTCATCCACCATGGTCAGGCCCAGCTCATCCACATCGCGAAAATGCCGGTAAAAGGATGTGGGTGCAATACCTGCCTCGCGGGAAACTTCACGCAAACTCAGACTGGCAAAGCTGCGCTCGGCGCTGAGCTGGCTAAAAGCCGCCTCAATCAGCGTGCGACGCGTGCGCTCTTTTTGTTGTGCTCTTACGCCCATAACCTTCATCCGGATAGTATTCTTCTTTTTGATTATTCGCCCGTTACCGATTCACTATACCAAAATTTTTGGCGGGCGGAGTCAAAGATACCACAGCATAAAGTGGGTCAGAATGTTGCTGCTTTACCATTAAATGACAACCGCTTGTGGGGTAAACAGGTGTAATATGTTACTTTCTCGTTGTGATTTTGTATAAAAATAGGTTTCGAACTATGCCACAGCACTCACATTTTGATGCCATTATCATTGGCTCAGGCCCTGGCGGAGAAGGCGCCGCGATGGGACTGGTTAAACAAGGCGCCCGGGTTGCTGTCATCGAACGCTATAACAACGTCGGTGGCGGATGTACTCACTGGGGCACCATCCCTTCCAAAGCACTGCGCCACGCCGTCAGCAGAATCATCGAATTTAACCAGAACCCGCTCTACAGCGATAACTCACGCACCATGAGTTCAAGCTTCCCGGACATTCTGCGTCACGCCGATTCGGTTATTAATCAGCAGACCCGTATGCGTCAGGGTTTCTATGAAAGAAACCAGTGCCAGTTGTTCTCCGGCGATGCCAGCTTTGTCGATGCCAATACCGTAAGCATCCGTTATGCCGACAACACACACGAACAAATCACCGCTGACAATATCGTGATTGCCTGCGGTTCGCGTCCTTACCGCCCTGCTAATGTCGATTTTGGTCACCCGCGCATTTATGACAGCGACCTGATCCTCGAACTGAGCCATGAACCGCGCCATGTGATTATTTACGGTGCGGGTGTGATCGGCTGCGAATATGCGTCGATTTTCCGTGGTCTTAACGTCAAAGTGGACTTAATTAACACCCGTGACCGCCTGCTGTCTTTCCTCGATCAGGAAATGTCAGACGCCCTTTCTTATCACTTCTGGAACAACGGTGTGGTTATCCGCCACAACGAAGAATTCGAGATGATCGAAGGCGTGGAAGACGGTGTGATCATGCACCTCAAATCCGGTAAAAAAGTGAAAGCCGACGCGCTGTTGTACGCCAACGGACGCACCGGTAACACCGATCAGCTGGGTCTGGAGAATATTGGTCTTGAAGCGGACAGCCGCGGTCTGCTGAAAGTGAACAGCATGTACCAGACGGCGCTGTCGCATATTTATGCGGTCGGCGATGTGATTGGTTACCCAAGTCTGGCATCCGCCGCTTATGATCAGGGCCGTATTGCCGCGCAGGCAATGATTCAGGGAGAAGCCAAAGTCCACCTGATCGAAAACATTCCGACCGGTATCTACACCATCCCTGAAATCAGTTCCGTCGGTAAAACCGAGCAGGAACTGACAGCGATGAAAGTGCCATACGAAGTGGGTCGCGCGCAGTTCAAACATCTGGCACGCGCACAAATTGCCGGAATGAACGTGGGCAGTCTGAAGCTCCTGTTCCACCGTGATACCAAAGAAATTCTGGGGATCCACTGCTTTGGTGAACGCGCTGCCGAGATTATTCACATCGGCCAGGCCATCATGGAACAGAAAGGTGAAGGGAATACTATCGAGTATTTCGTTAATACCACCTTCAACTATCCGACCATGGCAGAGGCCTATCGCGTTGCGGCACTGAACGGATTAAACCGCCTGTTTTAAGACTGCGGTTCGGTCCATATAAGGCTGCATGTGCTCTTTGATGGCTTCGGCCAGTTGTTCGTAACGCCCGCGCAGTGGCGAACCGGGACGATATACCAGCGCGATGGTGCGTCGCGGTTCCGGTTTGTCACAGGTCAGGTACGTCACTCCGTCACGGCTGCGCTCATTAGGCACGGCAAGCGATGGAAGCAAGGTGATCCCGCTCCCCGCCGCCACCATATTACGCAGTGTTTCCAGACTGGTTGCGCGGAAATGGGTATCTTCATCTGCGCCCGCCTGGAAACAGAAACCGAGTGCCTGATCGCGCAGACAGTGCCCGTCTTCCAGCATCAGCAGTTTCTCACCGGCCAGATCGGCCATCGCCACGCGATCGCGTGATGCCCACGGATGATCGTCATAGATCGCCAGTTTCATCGGCTCATCAAACAGCGGCACTTCAATAAACGCTTCGCTTTCTTTCACCAGCGCCAGAATCGCGCAATCGAGCTTTCCGCTGTCGAGCTGCGCCAGCAACTGATGGGTTTGCGCTTCATGCAGATACATTTCCAGTTTAGGAAACGTCTTGTGCAGTGAAGGAATAATTTGCGGCAACAGATAAGGTCCGACGGTTGGGATGAGTCCGATGTGCATCGGCCCGGACATCGCTTCACCCTGCTGACTCGCCATCTCTTTAAGTACTTTCACTTCACGCAGCACTGTGCGCGCCTGATCGACCAGCAGTAAACCCGCTTGGGTAAACAGCACCTTACGGCTGGTTCTTTCCAGCAACATCACACCCAGCTCGTCTTCCAGTTTGCGGATCTGTCCGCTTAACGTTGGCTGGCTGACATGGCATGAGTCTGCGGCGCGACGAAAATGGCGGAACTCTGCCAGTGCCACCAGATACTCTAAATCACGGATGTTCATTTTTTCCTCCAGTCCCTAAAAGGCAATGCGATAGCCGGTAACGATAGATAAGATAGCAATCAACGATTATATCTATCAACCTTTATCGTTAATAATGCCTTCCAACGAAACGGCAATGCCGAAAATACTTTCTATTTGATTGATTAATTAAGAGGTTATTCATGTTTGCAAGCCAGGAAGGGAAACACGTACCGCAAGTTACTTTTCACACCCGTCAGGGCGACCAGTGGGTAGATCTCAGCAGCGATGAGCTGTTTAAAAATAAAACAGTGATTGTTTTTTCACTGCCGGGCGCATTTACCCCGACCTGTTCTTCGAGCCATCTGCCACGTTACAACGAACTGGCACCGGTGTTTAAAAGCCACGGCGTTGACAGCATTCTGTGCGTTTCCGTGAATGACACCTTCGTGATGAACGCGTGGAAAGCTGAACAGAACGCGTCCAACATCACTTTCATCCCGGACGGCAACGGTGAATTCACCAAAGGGATGGACATGCTGGTCGAAAAAGCCGATTTAGGTTTCGGCCCGCGCTCATGGCGTTATTCCATGCTGGTGCGTAACGGCGTGGTCGAGAAAATGTTCGTCGAGCCAAACAAACCGGGCGACCCGTTTGAAGTGTCTGATGCCGACACCATGCTGAAATACCTGGCACCTGAATTTAAAGTGCAGGAATCCGTGTCTGTGTTCACCAAACCGGGCTGTCCTTTCTGTGCGAAAGCCAAACAAATGTTGCAGGAGCGCGGCATTCAGTACGAAGAAATTGTATTAGGTAAAGATGCAACGACTGTCAGTTTGCGTGCCGTGACGGGCCGGGCGACAGTGCCGCAAGTCTTTATCGGTGGACGCCACATCGGGGGAAGTGACGACCTGGAGGTTTACCTCCATTCAGAAACAGAAGACCTGTGTGAAGTCGCACAATAATCTTCGATAAGAAACAGCTGTAAGAAGTAAGACAAGAAATCCCTGCATTACCAACAAAAAGAAGCAAAGTAAGACTACGTGAACGTTGGCGGATCTCTGATCCGCCTTTTTTTATTTTACGCTAAACGTGCTTTCGCATCGGCAATCGCCTGGGCGACCTGCTGCGGAGAAACACCCCCTTTGGCGGCACGTTTGTCGAGACAGGATTGCAGCTCGAGAATGGCGTAAACGTCATCGCCAATCACAGAGCTAAATTTCTGCAAATCCGCCACCGGCAATTCTTCCAGCGCTTTGCCTTGATTAATGGCTTCGACAACCGCTTCACCGACAATATGGTGCGCTTCACGGAACGGCACGCCTTTGGCAACCAGATAATCGGCCAGCTCGGTAGAGTTGGCGTAACCTTGCTGCGCGGCCTCTTTCGCACGCGGGCGTTTCACCTGAATACCATCCAGCACCAGGGACGCCATGTTCAGGCAATCCATCCAGGTGTCGAGCGCGTCGAACAACCCTTCTTTGTCTTCCTGCATGTCTTTGTTATACGCCAGCGGCAGGCCTTTCATGGTCATCATCATGCCGGTCAGTGCGCCCTGCACACGACCACATTTGCCACGGATCAGCTCCAGCGCGTCCGGGTTTTTCTTCTGCGGCATCAGGGAAGAACCGGAAGTCACGCGGTCGGACAAATCGATAAACGCCGCTTCACCGGTGTTGAAGAAGATCAGGTCTTCGGCAAAACGGGAAAGGTGAACCATGCTGATAGCCGCGTTAGACAGCAGTTCAAGCACGTGGTCGCGGTCAGACACGCTGTCGAGGCTGTTACGGGTCGCTGAAGCAAAACCTAACCAGCCTGCCAGCTGTTCGCGGTCCATCGGATAGGCAGTACCAGCCAGTGCGCCACAACCCAGCGGGCTGACGTCCAGACGAGTCAGGGTATCTTTCAGGCGGCTTTCATCACGCGCCAGCATTTCGACATACGCCATGCACCAGTGCGCAAAAGTAACCGGCTGAGCACGTTGCAGGTGGGTATAACCCGGCATCACGGCGTCCTGATTGGCTTCAGCCGTCGCGACCAGCGCCTGCTGCAAGTGATGTAATGCCTCGCCCAGTTCAACCACCTGCGCTTTACACCACAGTTTGATGTCGGTCGCGACCTGATCGTTACGGCTGCGGCCGGTATGCAGTTTTTTACCGAGGTTGCCCACTTTGTCGATAAGCTTGCCTTCGACCCAGCTGTGAATGTCTTCAGCGTCGCTGGCTAAAATAGCGCGGGGATTGGCACGGACTTCTTCCAGCAATACGGTCAGGGCTTCTTCCAGCTGGATTTGCTCATCGGCTGTTAATACGTTCACAGTCACCAGCGCTTTGGACCAGGCCACGGAACCTACGATGTCCTGCTCTGCCAGCCGGTAATCGAAACGCAGTGAGTCATTGAGTTCTTTAAACCGCTGATCCGCTGCCTGAGTAAAACGTCCGCCCCAAAGTGCCATTTTCCTGCTCCTGAATTTATTATGCAAAAGGGCGCACTATGCTGCGCCCTTGAAAAGGGTATACCGAATGCGCCGCCGGTGCGTTACGCCAGTATGCGTGTGCCGATGGCGACACCGTTAAAGAGTGCCGGTAATTGTTCGGCGTGACGCCAGCTGGCGATATCCACCGGACGTCCGAGAGAACGCGCAGCGTCCAGCGCGGCGTTAACTTTGACGATCATACCGTCAGTGATGATGCCCTGATCGATAAGCTGTTCAGCTTTCTCTGCACTCATTTCCGGAATGCGCTGGCCTTTGCCATCGAGAATACCGCTGACATCCGACAACAGGATCAGATCTGCGCCCAGCGTGGCCGCCAGCGCCGTCGCGGCCTGATCCGCGTTAACATTCATCAGCTCGCCAGCAGCAGTGATGCCGATAGAGCTGACAATCGGCAGATAACCTGCGCCGGTCAGCGTGTTGATCAGCGCCGGATTACCCGCTTCGGCTTTGCCGACAAAGCCCAGTGATTCATCCAGCTGTGTCACGCTGACCGTGCCGCCATCTGCCAGAGACAGGCCTACCGCATTGATGTGGTTTTTGACCGCCCACGCCAGCAGGGTTTTATTAGCACTGCCCGCCAGCGCGCCGGTGATGATATCAATCTGATCAGCCGGAGTAACACGCAGACCGGCCTTTTTCACCACAGGCAGATTCAGCTTTTTCATCAGCTCATCAACCAGGCAGCCGCCACCGTGAACAATGACCAGCGGGCGGTGATATTCCTGACGATAAGCCACTACCGCCATGAACAGGCGCTCAAGCGCTTCTTCATTGTCCAGCAACACACCACCTAATTTGATGACTAACGGATTCATAGCTGTTCGCGCCCCGACCGGTTGAGAATGTTAATTAATAACAATAGGTTTCATTTAATCTAGCATCCCTGCGCGTCTGAATAAACGCTCAGGGACGGTTGTTTTTGTCTGCTGAAAATCAGAGAGATCGTTAAAGCAGCGATTGCGTTTCAGGGAAGCCGAAACGGATATTCATGCACTGAACCGCCTGTGCAGACGCGCCTTTCAGCACATTATCTTCCGTCGCTACCACAATCAGATGTTCGCCTTTCACCGCAAAACCAATGTCGCAGAACGGCAGCCCGACCACGTCTTTCAGTGCCGGAACACCTTTGGTGTACAAACGCACCAGCGGTTTATCGTGATAAGCGTTATGGAAAGCTTCCGCCACATCCTGCTCCGTCACACCCGCATTCAGACGGCAGGTGATGGTCGCCAGAATACCGCGCGGGAAGTTGCCCAGATGCGGAGTAAAAATCACCGGCACGCCAAGGTGTTCAGCGATTTCCGGCTGATGACGGTGACTGAAGAGTTTGTACGGCTGAAGGCTGACTTCGCAGAAGCTGTTGCCGAGCGTGGCTTTACGCCCTGCGCCGCTGACGCCGCTGGTGGCGTTAATGACCGGCCACTGGCTGTCATTGAGCAGACCATTTTCGATAAGCGGTTTCAGCGCCAGCTGTGAAGCGGTCGGGTAGCAACCCGGCACGGCAATCAGCTGCGCGTCTTTTAATTTGTCAGCCTGCCATTCCGCCAGGCCGTACACAGCTTTGTCGAGCAAATCGAGATGCTGATGCTCGAAGCCGTAGAATTCGGTGTAAAACTCAGGTTTGCTGACGCGGAAGGCACCGGAGAGATCAAACACCACACAGCCCGCCGCCAGAAACTGCGGCGCGAGGTCATGGCTGACTTCGTGCGCGGTCGCCAGAAATACCACATCGACACCTTTCGCTGCTTCCGCCACGTCAGTGAGTGGCAAAACAGGCAAATCGACGATGCCTTTTAATTGAGGATGCAAATCAGAAAGCAATTTTCCTGCATCTGCACTTTGCGCTGAAACCGTTAAACCGGTTATGTTCATATGTGGGTGGCGATTCAGGTAAGCAGCGAGTTCGGCTCCGGCATAACCTGTAGCACCAACAATCAGCGTATTCAACATAGGGCTTATTCACCTTCTCAATTTTTGGGTAGGGGCCGGATGAATTTTTTTCCGGTTTCCTTACGCGCTGGCTTATTGTATTTTTATTCACAATTATTGCATGAATATGAATACTACCCTAACTAAAGGCTGTCAACAGTGAAGATGAAATTACCTCCTTTTATTGAGCTCTACCGGGCGTTAATCGCAACCCCTTCCATCAGCGCAACCGATGCGGCATTGGACCAGAGCAATGAGACGTTAATCAATTTACTGGCAGGCTGGTTCGGTGATTTAGGCTTCAAAGTCGAAGTGCAACCCGTTCCAGGAACGCGCCATAAATTCAATATGTTAGCCAGTACCGGCGAAGGCGCAGGCGGCTTACTGCTGGCCGGTCACACTGACACCGTTCCGTTTGATGACGGCCGCTGGACACGCGATCCTTTCACCCTCACCGAGCATGAAAATAAGCTCTATGGTTTGGGCACTGCCGACATGAAAGGTTTCTTCGCCTTTATCCTCGATTCCCTGCGTGATGTTGACCTGACCAAACTGACTAAACCGCTGTATATTTTGGCGACCGCCGATGAAGAAACCACCATGGCCGGTGCCAGCTATTTCTCCAAAAATGCCAAAATTCGCCCTGACTGCGCGATCATCGGCGAACCGACGTCCCTGAAGCCTGTTCGTGCGCATAAAGGTCATTTGTCGAATGCTATCCGTATCACCGGCCAGTCCGGTCATTCCAGTGACCCTTCGCGTGGCGTCAACGCCATTGAACTGATGCACGAATCGATTACCCATTTAATGACGCTGCGCAATACGCTGAAAAGCCGTTACAACCACAGTGGTTTCGTCATTCCGTACCCGACCATGAACTTTGGCTACATTAACGGCGGCGATGCGCCAAACCGTATTTGTGCCTGCTGCGAAATGCATATGGATATCCGCCCGTTGCCGGGTCTGACGCTGACCGACATTGATGGTCTGCTGAACGAGGCTCTGGCACCGGTGAGCGAACGCTGGCCGGGACGTATCATGATTGAAGAACTGCATCCGCCGATCCCGGGCTATGAGTGTCCGCCGGATCATCCGCTGGTGCAGGTGGTCGAGAAACTGCTGGGTGTGGAAACGGAAATCGTTAACTACTGCACCGAAGCGCCGTTTATTCAGGAACTGTGCCCGACGCTGGTTCTCGGACCGGGTTCTATCGATCAGGCGCACCAGCCAGATGAATATATTGATACTGCGTTCATTAAACCGACTCGCGAGCTGATTTCTCAGGTTGTTCATCATTTCTGTTATCACTGATACTGAATGACGGATTGATGAAGAAACAATCAGGGCGCTCACGGGCGCCCTTTGATACTGTACAAAACGTTGATTAGCCAAACTGATATCGTCGCTGTTGTAATTAAATTTCAGCGACATCGCCAAAAAGACCATTTTTCACGTGAGTGATCGGGGGTTTTTGGGTTAAAACAGGGGTGGCTTTTAAAAAGTGTGGCCAGGTTGGCAGGGTGAACGGGGCAAGAATGCCTGACGGGTGAAAGTTATTTACAGAATATAAAAATTAAACGAGAGAACGGGTCAGAGGTAATATGAACGAACAATATTCCGCAATGCGAAGTAATGTCAGTACCTTAGGTAAATTGCTAGGCGACACGATCAAAGATACGTTGGGAGAGCATATCCTGGATCGTGTTGAGAAAATCCGTAAGCTGTCGAAATCCTCCCGTGCCGGAAACGACGCGGATCGACAGGAATTACTGTCAACGCTGCAAAATCTCTCCAATGATGAGTTGCTGCCTGTTGCCCGTGCCTTTAGCCAGTTCCTGAATTTAGCCAACGTGGCGGAACAATATCACAGCATTTCGCCGCACGGCGAAGCGGCCAGCAATCCTGAAGCGCTGGCGCAATTGTTCGATCGTCTGAAATCCAAAAATCTCTCTGAACAGCAATTGCGTGATGCCGTTGACCAGCTTTCTATCGAACTGGTACTGACCGCGCACCCGACAGAAATTGCCCGCCGTACGCTGATCCACAAACTGGTGGAAGTGAATAACTGCCTCAAACAACTCGACCACAACGATCTGGCCGATTACGAGCGCAAACAAATCATGCGACGTCTGCGTCAGCTGATCGCGCAGTCATGGCATACCGATGAAATCCGCAAAAACCGCCCTTCTCCGGTGGATGAAGCCAAATGGGGCTTTGCCGTTGTTGAGAACAGCCTGTGGGAAGGCGTGCCTGCTTTCCTGCGTGAACTGAACGAACAGCTGGAAACCTCACTGGATTATAAAATGCCAGTGGAAGCCGTGCCGGTGCGCTTCACCTCCTGGATGGGTGGCGACCGCGATGGTAACCCGAACGTGACCGCCGATATCACCCGTCACGTACTGTTGCTGAGCCGCTGGAAAGCCACTGACCTGTTCCTGCGCGATATCGCAGTGCTGGTGTCAGAATTGTCGATGACCGAATGTACACCGGAGCTGCGCGAGCTGGCCGGCGGTGCGGACATCCTCGAACCTTACCGCGAAATCATGAAACAGCTGCGTTCGCAGCTGACCAATACCCAGGTGTATCTGGAAGCCCGTCTGAAAGGCGAACGCGTTGCGCGTCCTCACGATTTGCTGGTAAAAAATGACCAGCTGTGGGCACCGCTTTACGCCTGTTACCAGTCGCTGCAAGCCTGCAATATGGGCATTATCGCCAACGGTCAGTTGCTGGATACGCTGCGTCGTGTGCGCTGCTTCGGCGTGCCGCTGGTGCGTATCGATGTCCGTCAGGAAAGCACCCGCCACACCGATGCGATCGCCGAAATCACCCGCTATCTGGGGTTAGGCGATTACGAAAGCTGGTCAGAATCCGACAAACAGGCCTTCCTGATCCGCGAACTGAATTCACAGCGTCCGCTGGTGCCGCGTCACTGGGAACCGAGCGCTGACACCAAAGAAGTGCTCGACACCTGTCAGGTTATCGCCGAAGCGCCGGAAGGCTCAATTGCGGCATACGTGATTTCAATGGCGCGTACGCCGTCTGACGTGCTGGCCGTGCATCTGCTGCTGAAAGAAGCCGGTTGCCCGTTCCCGATGCCTGTCGCGCCGCTGTTCGAAACGCTGGACGACCTGAACAATGCCGACGATGTCATGAAGCAATTGCTGAGCATCGACTGGTATCGCGGTTTTATTCAGGGCAAACAGATGGTGATGATTGGCTATTCCGACTCCGCGAAAGACGCGGGCGTGATGGCGGCATCGTGGGCGCAATATCGCGCACAGGACGCACTGATCAAAACCTGCGAGAAAGCGGGTATTGCCCTGACACTGTTCCACGGACGCGGCGGTTCTATCGGCCGCGGCGGCGCACCGGCTCAGGCAGCGTTGTTATCTCAGCCTCCGGGCAGCCTGAAAGGTGGTCTGCGCGTTACCGAACAGGGCGAGATGATCCGCTTCAAATTCGGTCTGCCGGAAGTCACCATCAGCAGCCTGGCGCTTTACACCTCTGCAATTCTGGAGGCCAACCTGTTGCCACCGCCTGAGCCGAAACAAGCCTGGGTGGATATCATGGAACAGCTGTCTGATGTGTCCTGCAAGATGTACCGCGGGTACGTGCGTGAGAACAAAGACTTCGTGCCTTACTTCCGCGCCGCAACGCCTGAACAGGAACTGGCGAAACTGCCACTGGGTTCACGCCCGGCGAAACGTAAAGCCAGCGGCGGCGTTGAAAGCCTGCGTGCTATTCCGTGGATTTTCGCCTGGACGCAAAACCGTCTGATGCTGCCAGCCTGGCTGGGCGCAGGTGCCGGTTTGCAGTCTGTGGTGGATGGCGGTAAACGCGACGAGCTGGAAACCATGTGCCGTGACTGGCCATTCTTCTCGACCCGTATCGGCATGCTGGAAATGGTGTTTGCGAAAGCGGACCTGTGGCTGGCGGAATACTACGATCACCGTCTGGTGGATGAAGAGCTGTGGCCGCTCGGCCAGCAGCTGCGCGACCAGCTGGCGAGCGACATCAAAGTGATTCTGGCGATTTCTAACGACGATCACCTGATGGAAGATTTGCCGTGGATTGCAGAATCCATCGCACTGCGTAATGTCTATACCGACCCGCTTAACGTGTTGCAGGCTGAATTGCTGCACCGTTCCCGCGAGCTGGAAAAAGACGGTAAGCAGGATGCCAACGTAGAGCAGGCGCTGATGGTGACGATCGCCGGCGTGGCAGCAGGTATGCGTAATACCGGCTAGTTTTCGCAGAAAAGCAGCCAAAGAAAAACCCGCGAGTTCGCGGGTTTTTTGTTTTCAGGATTTAAGCAGGAAAGATTACGCGCGAACCGGCACGGCAATTTCCGGACGCACACCCAGCGTGTGGCAAATCGCGTAACTCATTTCTGCACGATTCAGGGTGTAGAAGTGGAAGTCCTTCACGCCTTCGCGGCTGAGGATTTTCACCATGTCCATCGCGATATTGGCACCGACCATTTTGCGGGTTTCCGCATCATCATCCAGTCCTTCAAACTGGCTGTTCATCCATTTCGGCACACGCACGTTGGTCATGGTGGCAAAACGCGTCAGCTGTTTGAAGTTGGAGACCGGCAGAATGCCCGGCACGATTTCCACATCAATCCCCTGACCGGCGCAGCGGTCACGAAAACGCAGGTAGCTTTCCACATCGAAGAAGAACTGCGTGATGGCGCGGTTAGCGCCGGCATCAATTTTACGCTTCAGGTTAATCAGATCAGACTGCGCGCTTTTGGCTTCAGGATGCACTTCCGGATAAGCCGCGACCGAAATATCGAAGTCGCCCACTTCTTTCAGCAACTGCACCAGATCGGTGGCATACATTTCCGGTTTGCCACCGCCTGCCGGTAAATCACCGCGCAGAGCCACGATATGGCGAATGCCGCTGTTCCAGTAATCCTCTGCAATCTGGCGTAGCTCATCCCGGCTGGCATCGATACAGGTCAGATGCGGAGCCGCTTCCAGACCGGTACGTTCTTTAATGCCTTTGATGATACTGTGCGTACGGTCGCGCTCGCCTGAGTTCGCACCGTAAGTCACAGAGACAAACTTAGGCTTCAGGCTGCTGAGACGGTCAATAGAGCTCCACAACGTGCCTTCCATTTCGCTGGTACGCGGCGGGAAAAATTCGAAAGAAACGTTAATCTGACCTTGTAACTCGGCCAGATTCTGGTTCAGCGCTTCGCGCTGGTTTGCGTGGAAAAAGCTCATAAACACTACCTCATGGATCACTGCGTTTTATTATGATTCGTTATGATGGACGTTTGGACGTCTAAACGTATAGATAGAAAATGACGGAAAGCGGACAAAGTGTCAACGTTAAAATGAGGGCAAAGGATGATTAATCTTCACGCAATCTGAAAGAATTTCACTTTGGGAAGGTTTTGCTGCGGGGAAGGTGCGGAAAAGTGAAGAACAGCCCTTACGGTAAGTACCGGAAGGGCTGCGATAAATTACAGAAGTTGCGTCAGGCGGTTAAGGTCAGACTGCAATGCACCGGCGGTGACATCACGTCCTGCCCCCGGCCCGCGGATCACCAGCGGGTTATCGCGATACCAGCGACTTTCGATGGCAAACACGTTATCGCATGGCAACAGGGAAGCCAGAGGATGATCCTCACGCACCGCTTCAACCCCAACGCGTGCTTTGCCGTTCGCATCGAAACGCGCCACATAGCGCAGCACCAGGCCCATTTCGCGGGCAGCTTCCAGACGCTGTAGCATTTGCTGGTTCAGCGCCTCGCCGTCTTCAAAGAACTGATCGACAGAACCGTTCGCACAGCTTTCCGGCACCAGTGATTCCACACGAACTTGCGTCGGCTCGATGTCATAACCGGCTTCACGCGCCAGGATCACCAGCTTACGCATCACATCCTGACCGGATAAATCATCACGCGGATCCGGCTCGGTCAGCCCCTGCTGCCACGCCAAATCGACCAGTTCGGTGAAAGGCAGCGTGCCGTCAAATTGCAGGAACAGCCATGATAAGGTACCCGAGAAAATCCCGCTGATGGCCAGAATACTGTCGCCGCTTTCGCGTAAATCACGCACCGTATGGTTAACCGGTAAACCGGCGCCGACCGTAGCGTTATATAGCCAGTGGCTGTCGGTTTTGGAAAACGCGTCGCGGATCTGACGGTATTTATGGGTATCCGACGCGCCCGCCTGTTTGTTGGCGCTGATCACATGGAAACCGTAGCTGGCGAAATCCAGATACTGATCGGCCAGTTCGGCGCTGGCGGTGACGTCCAGCACCACTAAATCGTCATAGGGATGCGCACGCATCCACAGGAACAGCGATTCTTCGTCGTGCGCCTGCGATTCATCATCAAAGAAGGCCAGAGCACGGCTGGCATCCAGTCCCTCGTAATTGAGCAAACTGCGCTTGCTGTCGACCACACCGGCCAGCACAAACTCAAAACCGCTGCGGGCAGAAATGTTCTTTTGCTCGCGGGCAAACAGTTCCAGCCAGCGTGAACCGATATTGCCTTTACCAAACAGCATCAGACCGATTTGCTTTTCAGCACGGAACAGCGTTTTGTGCAGCCCCTGAATCAGGTGCGCTGTCGGGCCGATACGCAGCACGGCGACCAGACTGATACCGTCTTCCGCCTGCCAGATAAACTCTACCGGCTGATCTTTCATTTCCTGATAGAAACGGTGGCTGTGAAGCGGATTCTTGCACACGCCCGCACCGACCAGCGCTACCAGCGCCAGCCCTTCACGCAGCGTCAGACGCGCCGGAAGTGCCGCTTCTTCAATAACCTGCAAGGCGCTTCCCGCCACTTCAGAGGTGTAGCACAGTTGCAGCAAATTACGGTCCGGGTGAATGCCGGTACACAGCGGTTTGATCTGCGCACGTTTGAGCAGCAGCTCGACATCTTTTTGCGCCAGACCAAAATCATGGCCGGACGGAATGACCATTTCGATCAGACAAATATCATCGTGACTGGTAACAATTTTTGCGCCGGTACCGGAAGCCAGCACGCGTTCAATACGCGTTGAGCCCTGCTCCGGCTGATAGCTGCAACGCAGTTGTAAATCGATATCGCTGCCGGAAACCGGCTGAAGCGTGCGGGTGTGCAGCACCGGGGCCGCCAGACGCGCCAGTTCACTGGCTTCATCGAGACGCAGCAACGGCAGCAGGCAGGCATCTTTCACTTTACGCGGGTCAGCGCTGTAAACACCTGCCACATCACTCCAGATGGTCACGCGGCTGACGTCGGCCAGTGCGCCAATCTGGGTGGCGGAATAGTCACTGCCGTTACGGCCAAGCAGCACGGTTTCACCCGCATCGCTGCGGGCGATAAAGCCGGTGACGACCAGATATTGCTGAGGATGTTGCGCCAGCAGTTGTTGCAGCAGCGGATACGAACGGCCTTCATCGACCTGAGGTTGAGCGGCACGTTCGGCACGCAGGAATTCACGCGCATCCAGCCAGGCGGCCGGTAATTCCAGTTTGCACAGCACCGCAGACATCAGGCGCGCAGACCAGACTTCGCCATGCCCGACGACTTCGGCGTAAATCGCATCGGTCATTTTGCCATCAAGCAAAACAGCCAGACGTTCGAGATCATGAATAAACGAAGCAATAAGCGGTTCGGCCATTTCCAGCGGCAACAGACCGGTTATCAAATCACTCTGATAACGGCGCAAAGACTGCTGAACCTGATGCGCGGCAATTCTGTCTGTCTGGCTGAGCTTCAGCCAGCTGATCAGCTGGTTGGTTGTACTGCCCGCCGCCGACACCACCATCATGTCGCCCGGTTTGGCATACTCGGCCATAATTCCGGCGACGCGCAGATAACATTTCACGTCGGCCAGACTGCTACCACCAAATTTGTGCAACTGACGGCTTCCCGCCGGCGCTGCAACCGCTATTGCATTCATACTTACCTCGTTGCCACTGACTGGAATGCATGTTCCAGATCAGCAATCAAATCTTCGCTGTCTTCAAGACCTACAGAAATACGGAGCAAGCTGTCAGAAATCCCGGCGGCTTTACGCGCTTCCGGCGCCATGCCAGCGTGCGTCATGGTCGCGGTATGAGAAATCAGGCTTTCGACGCCCCCCAGTGATTCTGCGAGGGTAAATAACTTCAATTCTTTCAGGAAATGACGCAGCTGAGCTTCATCTCCGTTAAATTCAAAACTGATCATGGCACCGAAGCCACGTTGCTGACGGCGGGCAATGTCGTGCCCCTGGTTTTCCGGCAGCGACGGATGATACAGCTTTTTGACCTGCGATTGTTTCTGTAAATAAGCAACAATTGCCAGTGCATTTTCTTGCTGCTGTTTCACGCGAACCGTCAGCGTGCGCAGACCACGCAATAACAGATAGCTGTCAAAAGCTGCAGCGGTCACACCAATGTTGTTCGCCCACCACGCCAGTTCTGTCGCGTGTTCTGCGGTCTTAGATATTACCGTACCGGCGACCACATCAGAATGCCCGTTAAGATATTTCGTACACGAATGAACGACTAAATCCGCGCCAAGTTGTAGCGGATTTTGCAACGCCGGGCTGAGGAAGGTGTTATCCACCACGGTCAGCGCACCGGCGGCGCGGGATGCGTCACAAATCGCCTGAATATCCACCACGCGCAGCAACGGGTTGCTCGGGGTTTCAATCAGCACCAGCTTCGGTTGTTCTTTCAGTGCTTCGGCCAGCGCCTGCGGGTCGCCCTGATCGACAAACAGCACGCGATACGCGCCGCGTTTGCTCAGGCTGTCGAACAGACGATAGCTGCCGCCGTAACAATCGTGCGGCGCCAGCAGTAAATCGCCAGGTTTCAGAAAGACCGTACACACCAGATGAATAGCAGACATACCGCTGCTGGTCAGTACCGCGCCAGCACCGCCTTCCAGATCAGCCAGCGCACGCTGGACAACATCACGTGACGGATTACCGCGACGCGAATAGTCATGGGCTCTTGGCTGATTGAAATCTTCAAAGTTGTAGGTACTGGAAAGGTAGATTGGCGGAACTACACAACCATATTGCTGATCATTGTTCAGGCCACTGCCTACGGCAATGGTGGCTTGCTTGTGCGTCATAATCATTTCTTCCTGACGAATTGCGGAGGATGAGGGTGTCAAGAGTAACGCCCGGAGTTATAGACGTCAATACATCTGGACATCTAAACTTCTTTGCGTATAGATTGAGCAACAGAGCAATACCCGCTAAAATTATGGCGTTAATGAAGATGTCAGGCAGATCTGTCGCGCTGAGGTTATTGAGCGCATGGTGACAAAACGAATAATGCCGCGGGAGAAATCGTGAGATATCCCTGTCAAATTCCGACATTTATTTAGTGAGAACAGTGAAAATCGGGCATAATCACGCGGTTTTCAGAATTTTATTTTTTGATAAATTTAAGGTGTCCCATGGCTGAGTGGAACGGCGAATATGTCAGCCCTTACGCTGAACACGGTAAGAAAAGCGAACAAGTTAAGAAAATTACGGTATCCATTCCGCTGAAAGTCCTCAAAATTCTGACTGATGAACGCACCCGTCGCCAGGTGAACAACCTGCGTCATGCGACCAACAGTGAATTATTGTGCGAAGCTTTCCTTCATGCCTTCACCGGTCAGCCTTTGCCGAATGACGAAGACCTGCGTAAAGAACGCAGTGACGAAATCCCGGAAGCGGCGAAGATCCTGATGCGTGAACTGGGTGTGGATCCTGATACCTGGGAATACTGATCGCAGCTGCACAGAGATATGCTGAAAGACCGTGCGACCCGTCGCGCGTTTTTTCAGTGTCTTTGTGAGAAAAGAAGGTTTGTCTGGCGGGAAGTGAAACGACAGGCAACAAAAAAGGCGCCTAAGGCGCCTTTTTTTGCTCTCAAGCGTAGCTTATTTGCTGCTTGGAACGCTGAAACGCTTGTTGAAGCGGTCAACGCGGCCACCGGTAGCCACTTCACGTTGCTTACCAGTGTAGAACGGGTGACATTCGCCACAAACGTCCAGGTTCAGATCGTGACCCACAGTTGAGTGAGTTTTGATAACGTTACCGCATGAGCAGTTTGCAGTAACTTCTACGTATTTAGGGTGAATACCTTTTTTCATGGAAAACCTCTTCTTAAGGCCGCGTCGCTATCCAACCCTGTTCTGTCAGACACCACGCGTAGTGGATGATAGGCTTTGAGTACGAAATGCACCAAAGGCGGCGAATCATACAGAATCTCTGAGAACCGCGCAATGATGTTCATGCATTTCGAAGGACACAGTGTACACTATCTCGTCATTTTTTTATAGTCTGGATCCACAATGCCTGTTGCCCACGTTGCTTTACCTGTCCCGCTTGCCCGTACTTTCGACTATCTGTTGCCACCTGACATGGCGGTTTCAAAGGGTTGCCGGGTCAGTGTGCCTTTCGGTAAACGCGACGCTATCGGCATTGTCGTCAACGTCAGTGAATCCAGTGATTTTGGCCTGGATAAGCTGAAACCGGTACGCGAAGTGCTCGACAGTTCCAGTCTGTTTACCCCTGATTTGTGGCGCATTCTGTTCTGGGCGGCCGACTATTATCATTATCCGATTGGTGAAGTGCTGTTTCATGCGCTGCCGGTATTACTGCGCCAGGGGAAACCCGCCGAACTGACGCCGCTATGGCAATGGTTCGCCACTGAACAGGGGCGCGCTACGTCGCTCGACAGCCTCAAACGTGCGCCAAAACAGCAGCAGGCCATGGCTGCGCTGATGCAAAAGCCGCTGTATCGCCATCAGGTCGCCGATCTTGATCTCACAGATACGGCGTTGCAGGCGTTACGCGCCAAAGGTCTGACGGATTTACGCAGCATCGCGCCCGCCACGCTCGACTGGCGCAAAGATTTCTCGGTGGTCGGCGAGCGTTTACGGCTCAATACTGAACAGGCCACCGCCGTTGGCGCGATCCGCAGTGAAGATCAGCAGTTTTCCGCCTGGCTGCTGGCCGGTGTGACCGGTTCAGGTAAAACCGAAGTGTATCTGAGCGTACTGGAAAACATTCTGGCGCAGGGTCGTCAGGCGCTGGTGATGGTGCCGGAAATTGGCCTGACGCCGCAAACCATCGCGCGTTTTCGCGAACGTTTCAGCGCGCCGGTGGATGTGCTGCATTCCGGCCTGAACGACAGTGAGCGTCTCGCCGTCTGGCTGCGGGCGCGTAATGGCGAAGCAGGCATTGTGATCGGTACGCGCTCTTCGCTCTTTACGCCATTCGCGCGTCTGGGCGTCATTATTATCGATGAAGAACACGACAGTTCTTATAAGCAGCAGGAAGGCTGGCGTTATCACGCGCGTGACCTGGCGGTATACCGCGCTCATGCGGAAAATATCCCGATTATTATGGGCTCTGCAACACCGGCGCTGGAAACCCTGCACAACGTGGAACTGGGGAAATATCGCCAGCTCAAACTGACCAAGCGCGCCGGGAATGCCAAACTTGCCCGGCAGAATTTGCTGGATTTAAAAGGGTTGCAGCTGAAAGTCGGGCTGTCTCAGCCGCTGATCCAAAAAATGCAGGAACATCTGAAAGCCGATAATCAGGTGATGTTGTTCCTGAATCGCCGGGGTTATGCACCTGCCCTGCTTTGCCACGAATGCGGCTGGATTGCCGAATGTCAGCGCTGTGACCACTATTACACCCTGCATCAGAATCAGCGCCAGCTGCGCTGCCACCATTGCGACAGCCAGCGCGCTGTGCCGCATCAGTGTCCGCATTGCGGATCGACACAACTGGTTTCCGTCGGTGTTGGTACCGAACAGCTGGAAAACGAACTCGCGCCGTTGTTCCCGGATACGCCCATCACGCGTATTGACCGCGATACCACCAGCCGTAAAGGCTCGCTGGAACAACATCTGAATGAAGTCCATCGCGGCGGCGCACGCATTCTTATCGGCACGCAGATGCTGGCGAAAGGGCATCACTTCCCGGACGTCACACTGGTGTCATTATTAGACGTCGACGGCGCGCTGTTCTCGGCGGACTTCCGTTCTGCCGAGCGCTTTGCCCAGCTTTATACTCAGGTTTCCGGTCGTGCCGGACGCGCAGGGAAACAGGGTGAAGTCGTGTTGCAGACGCACCATCCGGAACATCCGTTATTGCAGGTTCTGTTACAGCAAGGCTATGACGAGTTCGCCAGACAAACGCTGGCGGAGCGCAAAAGCGTGTTTCTTCCTCCTTTTACCAGCCATATTCTGATCCGCTCTGAAGATCACGATAATCAGCAGTCCGCGCTGTTTCTCCAGCAGTTACGCAATTTGCTCGAATCCAGCCCGCTGAAAGATGATTCGCTGTGGATTTTAGGGCCGGTTCCCGCCTTGCAGCCCAAACGCAGCGGTCGCTTCCGCTGGCAGTTGCTGTTACAGCATCCTTCACGGCGCGTTTTACAGCATCTGATCAAAAGTTCTCAGCCATTGATTGCGAGCCTGCCGCAGGCTAAAAAAGTAAAATGGACGCTGGATGTGGACCCGATTGACAGCTGATCCGTGAAGGAAATCCGCATAATTAGTCATGATTTCTGCGTGATGGATCGAAAAAAGCATCTGCATCACACTTTTAATGCAAATTAGGTAACAAATCCTACTCACATTCTGTTTAGAATGTGATGTGCTACACATCATCGGTAGCCAGGTGAGGAATGTTGATGTTGTTGTCTCAGTTTGATGCTGTTGCAAGGAGAGAGACGTTGGAGCACAAGAAAGAATTACCCGCCGCGACAATGAAAGATGTGGCTGAACAGGCAGGCGTTTCAACAGCAACGGTATCCCGCGCGTTAATGAATCCGGAGAAAGTCTCCGCCTCTACCCGTCAGAAGGTTGATCAGGCCGTCATGGCGGTGGGTTATTCTCCTCACGCCCTGTCCCGCAACCTGAAACGTAACGAATCGCGTACGATTTTGGTGATCGTCCCGGACATCTGCGATCCGTTTTTTTCCGACCTGATCCAGGGGATCGAACGCACGGCGGCTGAAAGCGGTTATCTGGTGCTCATCGGCGATTGCGCCCAACAGAATCAGCAAGAAAAAACCTTTATCAATCTGATCATTACCAAGCAAATTGACGGCATGTTGCTGCTCGGCTCCGATTTACCCTTCGACGCCAGCAAGGAAGAACAGCGCAATTTGCCACCTATGGTGATGGCTAACGAATTTGCGCCGGAACTGGAACTGCCAACGGTACACATCGACAACCTGACCGCCGCGTTTGAAGCCGTACATTATCTTCTCAAACTGGGACATCAGCGCATTGCCTGCATCGCCGGGCCGAAACATATGCCGCTGTGCCAGTACCGTTCACAAGGCTATGTACAGGCACTGCGCCGTAACGGGCTAAGCGTCGAAAAGCAGCTGACGGTAGACGGTGATTTTAGTTATGAATCCGGCGCACAGGCCGTTACCGAACTGATGTCGCTGCCGGAGCCGCCAACGGCGATTTTCTGTCATAACGATATTATGGCGATTGGCGCGATGTTCCAGGCGAAAAAAATGGGTCTGCGCGTCCCGGAGGATCTCTCGGTTGTCGGCTTCGATGACATCAAGGCCAGCCAGTATACCGATCCTCCGCTGACCACCGTCGCGCAGCCAAGATTCCAGCTTGGTCGTCAGGCCATGTTATTATTACTTGAGCAGTTACAGGGAAATCAGGTACAAAGCGGTTCATTGCTGCTCGACAGCGAACTTGTTGTGCGTGAAAGCACCGCCGCTCCCAAAGCGTGAGTCAGTTTTGATGGCTGTTCAGTGATTTTAATTTCAGTAAATGTTCAGGGTTGAGTAACATGACGCACTTCTTCATTCATCACGACACAGCGAAACGATAGTGGCACAAAGAGACTATGTAAGCCGTGGGCGCTCAGGAGCGCGGCGGAAAAGTACCAGCCGGAGTAAAAAACGCAGTTCCCCAACGATCTCCAAAACCATGGTGGTGTTAGCCGTTGCGGTGCTGGTGGTGTTTGTCGGTGGCCTCTATTTTATTGCGCACAATAAACATGAAGAAGCGGTGGTATTGCCGACGCATCCTGTCCGTCCGGGTAATGGATTGCCACCTAAGCCAGAAGAACGCTGGCGCTACATCAAAGAGCTGGAAAACCGCCAGATGGGCGTGACCACGCCAACCGAGCCGACGGCCGGTGGCCAGGTGGAATCCAAGACGCAGCTGACACCAGAACAACGTCAGTTGCTCGAGCAGATGCAGGCCGATATGCGCCAGACGCCGACACAATTGTCGGAAGTGCCGTATAACGACCCGAATCAGGCGACACAAACGCGTACAGCGCCAGCACAGCGCCAGGTTCAGCAACCACAGCCGACGTACGCGCAGCAGCAACCGGTACAAACTCAGCCGCGTCAGGTGCAGCCAACGTATACGCCGCAAACGCAGCCGGTACGTGCGCCGCAGGCTCAGGTGCAAACACAGGCCGTTCAGCCAAAACCGAAACCACAGGTCAAAGAACCGGTGAAAGAGGTGCCGAAAGAAGTGGCGAAACCGCAACAACCGGCGGCAATCACGCAGGTCGCACCAGAAAAACCGAAAGCGCAGGAAAAAACCCAGCACTTTGTGGTTCAGTGCGGTTCGTTCAAAGGGTCTGAGCAGGCGGAATCCCAGCGCGCCAAGCTGGCATTCGAAGGTTTTGAAGGCCGGATCACCACCGGCGGTGGCTGGAGTCGCGTCGTCATCGGCCCGTACAACAGCCGTTCTGGTGCTGACAGCACACTATCGCGCCTCAAAGGCGCTGGCATCTCCGGTTGCATTCCCGTCGCAACCGGGGGTTGAAAACCCGTAATCCTTCCCCAATCTATACTTTCAATATGCCCCGTAAGTTTGTGAGACACGCTCAGTGTCCCGCAAACCTGCGGGGATCTTTTCCGTCTGCAACGAGGAACCGCTCGTGACAACAATTGTAAGTGTACGCCGCAACGGCAAGGTCGTTATTGGTGGTGATGGCCAGGCCACATTGGGAAATACCGTCATGAAGGGCAACGTCAAAAAAGTACGTCGCCTGTATAACGACAAAGTGATCGCCGGATTTGCTGGCGGAACTGCTGATGCCTTCACGCTGTTTGAGCTGTTCGAACGCAAACTGGAAATGCACCAGGGTCATCTGGTGAAAGCCGCCGTTGAACTGGCAAAAGACTGGCGTACTGACCGCATGTTACGTCGTCTGGAAGCTCTTCTGGCCGTGGCCGATGAAAACGCATCCCTTATCATCAGCGGTAACGGTGACGTTATACAGCCTGAAAACGATCTGATCGCGATTGGTTCCGGTGGCCCGTACGCGCAAGCGGCAGCCCGTGCATTGCTGGAAAACTCAGAGCTTGAAGCACGCGACATCGTAGAAAAATCGCTGAGCATCGCCGGTGACATCTGCATCTACACCAACCAATTCCACACTATCGAAGAATTGTCTTCTAAAGCGTAAGGATCGAAAATTATGTCTGAGATGACCCCGCGCGAGATTGTCAGCGAGTTAGACAGCTACATCATTGGCCAGGATAAAGCGAAACGCGCCGTGGCCATTGCTTTGCGTAACCGCTGGCGCCGTATGCAGCTTGATGAAGCGCTGCGCCACGAAGTCACCCCGAAAAATATTCTGATGATCGGCCCGACCGGTGTCGGTAAAACCGAAATCGCGCGTCGCCTGGCCAAACTGGCTAATGCGCCGTTCATCAAAGTTGAAGCGACCAAATTCACCGAAGTGGGTTATGTCGGTAAAGAAGTAGACTCTATTATCCGCGATCTGACCGATTCCGCCGTGAAAATGGTGCGCCTGCAATCGATTGAGAAAAACCGTTACCGTGCCGAAGAAATGGCTGAAGAGCGCATTCTCGACGTGCTGATCCCGCCAGCGAAAAACAACTGGGGACAGGCCGACGAAGCGCAGGAACCTTCTGCTGCACGCCAGAACTTCCGCAAGAAACTGCGTGAAGGCCAGCTCGACGATAAAGAAATCGAAATCAGTCTGGCATCCGGTCCGATGGGCGTTGAAATCATGTCCCCTCCGGGCATGGAAGAAATGACTAATCAGCTCCAGTCGATGTTCCAGAGCATGGGTGCTCAGAAACAGAAACCGCGCAAACTGAAAATCAAAGAAGCGTATAAGCTGCTGATTGAAGAAGAAGCAGCAAAACTGGTGAACCCGGAAGAGCTGAAAGAACAGGCAATCGAAGCCGTTGAACAGCACGGTATCGTGTTCATCGATGAGATCGATAAAATCTGTAAACGCGGCGGCCAAAGCTCCGGTCCTGACGTTTCGCGTGAAGGTGTTCAGCGCGACCTGCTGCCACTGGTCGAAGGCTGCACGGTTTCGACCAAGCACGGCATGGTGAAAACGGATCACATCCTGTTTATCGCCTCCGGTGCTTTCCAGACTGCCAGCCCGTCAGACCTGATCCCTGAATTGCAGGGCCGTCTGCCAATCCGTGTGGAACTGCAGGCGCTGTCGACTGAAGACTTCGAGCGCATCCTGACCGAGCCGAGTGCTTCGCTGACTCATCAGTACAAAGCATTGATGGCGACCGAAGGCGTGACCATTGACTTCACGGCTGACGGTATCCGTCGTATTGCCGAAGCAGCATGGCAGGTGAACGAAACAACCGAGAACATTGGTGCACGTCGTCTGCATACCGTTCTGGAGCGTTTGATGGAGGATATCTCCTATGACGCGAGTGAAAGTAACGGAATCTCTATAAACATTGATGCAGATTATGTTAGAAGCCACCTTGACCAGCTGGTAGCTGATGAAGATCTGAGCCGTTTTATCTTATAATTTGCTCATACGTTCCGAAAGTGATCTTCAGGGAGGCGTTTGCCTCCCTGATTTTTTTTTAGATTTCGGACTGATTCTTCACCTGAGCGAAATCACCTATGAGCACAATGACTCCCTGCACCCCGACAACGCCTGCCCGCGCGTGGCTGGAAAGCCTGCGTCCAAAAACGTTGCCCCTGGCTTTTGCCTCTATCGTCATGGGGTCTGCCATTGCCAGCCTGCAAGGCGTTTTCCATCCGCTTATCGCGCTTCTGGCACTTTTGACTGCCGGATGTCTGCAAATTCTGTCGAATCTGGCAAATGACTATGGCGACGCCGAAAAAGGCAGCGATACACCCGATCGCGTCGGGCCATTGCGCGGTATGCAAAAAGGCCTGATTACGGCCGCGCAAATGAAGCGCGCCATCATGCTGACTATTGCGCTGACCATCGTTTGCGGGATTGCACTGATTGCCGTTGCCTGCCACAAACCGAGCGACGTGGTAGGTTTTCTGATCCTCGGTCTGCTCTCGATTGGCGCCGCCATCACCTATACCGTCGGCACGCGCCCTTACGGTTACATGGGACTGGGTGATATTTCCGTGCTGATTTTCTTCGGCTGGATAAGCGTCGCGGGCACATTCTATTTGCAGGCGGGTTATTTCGACTGGATCGTGATGTTACCGGCGACGGCGACCGGTTTGCTCTCGACCGCGGTGCTCAATATCAATAATTTGCGCGATATCGAAACCGACAGTGCGAATGGCAAGAACACGCTGGCTGTACGTCTCGGCCCGGTCAATGCCCGCCGCTATCATGCAACCATTTTGACGGCCGCTGTCGTGTGTCTGGCGATATTCTCCGCCGTGCATCTGCATCACTGGACTGGCTGGTTGTTTATTCTGGCGATTCCGATGCTGGCAAAACACGTCATGCGTGTGATGCGCGCTAAAACATCCACCGAAGTACGTCCCCTTCTGGAACATATGGTAAAAGCGGCGTTACTGACTAACGTCTTGTTTGCAATAGGTCTGTTGCTGAACTGAGTAAAGTTGGCCTGATGTGCGTTTATCGGGCTGCTTTTCACATTTAACAATTGATGATTTTGCCAACATCTGCCGGAAAGGGATATACTGAACACTCATGCAGCAACCAGATGAAATCCTATGAAATACGATACTTCCGAACTTTGCGACATCTACCATGAAGAAGTGAATGTCGTCGAACCCCTGTTCTCCAACTTTGGCGGCCGTACTTCATTTGGCGGGCAAATCACGACAGTGAAATGCTTTGAAGATAATGGCTTGCTTTATGACCTGCTGGAAGAAAATGGCCGTGGCCGCGTGTTAGTGGTCGATGGCGGCGGCTCTGTTCGTCGCGCATTGCTGGATGCCGGACTGGCACGCCAGGCATTGCAAAACGAATGGGAAGGCATTGTGATTTACGGTGCTGTCCGTCAGGTAGACGATCTGGAAGAGCTCGACATCGGCATTCAGGCGATGGCAGCCATTCCTGCGGGCGCAGGCAGTGAAGGGATCGGCGAAAGCGACATTCGTGTCAATTTTGGCGGCGTCACCTTCTTCTCCGGCGATCATCTGTATGCCGACAATACCGGCATCGTGTTGTCAGAAGATCCGCTCGATATCGAGTAAACCGCTGTTTTCAGCCACAAAAAAGGACGCCGAGGCGTCCTTTTTCATTGAATGGCGGAAGTACTCAGACTTCTTCCATTTTTCCCAACAGTGCACGCAGACGATCCTGCCAGACGTGTTGTTCTTCTTTCAGCTGCGCGTTTTCACGCACCAGAGACTCGTGATTGCCGCTGGCCTGCTGAACTTCCTGAGACAAGGTGTTGTTCTGCTCTTTCAGTTCTTCGATTTCCATCTGCAACAGAGTGATGGTATCAATCGCTTGCTGAACTTTAGCTTCTAATTTCTCAAATACTTCAAATGACATTTTTCGGTCCCCTTATGTTCGCAAGGCGCACATCTTATGTTCTGCCGCATCGTCCGGACACGGCTCAAAAATTCCTGCACTCCGTCGATTTTCATAACGAATTCAATTCAAAATTTCGTATAAACGTCGGGTGTCTTAACGGGTGATTGTATGTAGCCAGCTTTGCCCTGTCTACCCAGAACCCCTTTATCCACGCAGTCTGTTGCAATTTAACAGTGCGGGGTATCAGGAAATGCTTAAAAAGCGGTACCTCTTACCAGAAATCGTCCTTAATACCGAATAACCTTAGCCGCCGTAGTGCCATGCAGCGGGGTGTTCGTTTGGCTCAAACGCCCGTATAAAATGTTAAACCCTGTGCTTTTTGCTCTACATCAAGTTAAGCCAATACGCGAAATCGCTCATTTTTATGACACGACACACAAAATTTGATTTCGCTATTTCTCGTTTATGCTCGTTAACGATAAATTCACATTACGTTCTCATTTAATGATGAACGTCAAAATCCGATTACGTTCACGTACGCACGACAGAAAAACTATAACTAACCATTAACATCATCCTTAACAGGATCAAACTATGAGCCAAACCATGAGTTCCACATTAAAAGGTCAGTGCATCGCTGAGTTTCTGGGTACCGGGCTTATCATTTTCTTCGGTGCGGGCTGTGTTGCTGCGCTGAAACTTGCCGGAGCATCCTTTGGCCAGTGGGAAATCAGTATCGTCTGGGGATTTGGTGTGGCAATGGCCATCTACCTGACTGCCGCAATTTCAGGCGCACACCTGAACCCGGCTGTAACCGTCGCCTTATGTTTGTTCGCGAACTTTGAAGGACGCAAAGTTCTGCCTTACATCATCGCACAGGTTGCAGGCGCCTTCTGTGCCGCCGCACTGGTCTACGGCCTTTATTACAATCTGTTCTTCGATTTCGAGCAAAGCCACAACATGGTGCGCGGCAGTGTCGAAAGTCTGGATCTGGCCGGTATCTTCTCGACCTATCCAAACCCGCACATCAGCGTATTACAGGCATTCTTCGTTGAAACCGTGATTACTGCAGTTCTGATGGCGCTGATCCTCGGCCTGACTGACGACGGTAACGGCCTGCCGCGTGGCCCGCTGGCACCGCTGCTGATCGGTATTCTGATTGCAGTTATCGGCGCATCAATGGGGCCACTGACCGGATTCGCCCTGAACCCTGCGCGTGACTTCGGTCCTAAGCTTTTCGCCTACTTCGCTGGCTGGGGCAAAGTCGCCTTCACCGGTGCACGCGATATCCCTTATTTCCTGGTGCCTATTTTCGGTCCGCTGGTGGGTGCTGCCCTGGGTGCCGCAGGTTATAAAGCGTTGATTAGTCGTCATTTACCACATCAGATTAATGTGCCGGTTGAAGATAAAGCACCGCAGCCAACCAAACAGCGTAAGGCCTGATCGGCTAAACTGTTCCACAGCTTACTTATTCGCAGGATGAACATTATGTCAGCAGATACGACTCACGAAAAAAAATACATTGTCGCACTCGACCAGGGTACGACCAGTTCACGCGCCGTGGTTCTGGATCACGATGCCAACATCGTCAGCGTTTCACAGCGCGAATTCACCCAGATATACCCTAAATCTGGCTGGGTTGAGCATGACCCGATGGAAATCTGGTCATCCCAAAGCTCGGTGCTGGTGGAAGTGCTGGCGAAAGCCGACATCAACTCTGATCAGATCGCCGGTATCGGTATCACCAACCAGCGTGAAACCACCATCGTGTGGGAAAAAGAAACCGGCAAGCCAATCTATAACGCGATTGTGTGGCAATGCCGCCGTACTGCTGACATCTGTGAAAAGCTGAAAAAAGATGGCATGGAAGAGTACATCCGTCATAACACCGGCCTGGTGGTTGACCCGTATTTCTCCGGCACCAAACTGAAATGGATCCTCGATCACGTTGAAGGCTCCCGCGAGCGTGCTAAACGTGGCGAACTGCTGTTCGGCACTGTAGACACCTGGTTAGTCTGGAAAATGACTCAGGGACGCGTTCACGTAACGGATTACACTAACGCCTCACGTACCATGCTGTTCAACATCCACGACCTGAAGTGGGATGACCGTATGCTGGAAGCGCTGGACATTCCGCGTGAAATGCTGCCGGAAGTGCGTCCTTCTTCTGAGATTTACGGCCAGACCAACATCGGTGGTAAAGGCGGTACGCGTATTCCAATCGCCGGTATCGCAGGTGACCAGCAGGCGGCGCTTTATGGCCAGCTTTGCGTACAACCGGGTATGGCTAAAAATACTTACGGCACCGGCTGCTTTCTGCTGATGAACACCGGTACTGAAGCGGTCGCTTCTAAAAACGGTCTGCTGACCACCATCGCCTGCGGTCCGCGCGGCGAAGTGAACTACGCACTGGAAGGCGCGGTGTTTGTTGGCGGGGCTTCGATTCAGTGGCTGCGCGACGAACTGAAACTGATCAGCGACGCAACAGACTCCGAATACTTCGCCTCTAAAGTGAAAGACACCAACGGCGTTTACGTGGTACCGGCTTTCACCGGACTCGGTGCGCCTTACTGGGACCCGTATGCCCGTGGCGCCATTTTCGGTCTGAGCCGTGGCGCCAACAGCAACCACATCATCCGTGCAACACTGGAATCTATCGCTTACCAGACCCGCGACGTGCTGGATGCGATGCAGGCTGACTCAGGCACACGTCTGCAGGCGTTGCGTGTGGACGGCGGCGCGGTTGCCAACAACTTCCTGATGCAATTCCAGTCAGACATTTTGGGCACCCGCGTTGAGCGTCCGGAAGTGCTGGAAGTCACCGCGCTGGGTTCTGCTTTCCTCGCAGGTCTTGCCGTCGGCTTCTGGAACGATCTGGAAGAAGTGCGCAGCAAAGCCACTATCGAACGTGAATTCCGCCCAAGCATTGAAACGACGGAACGTAATGTCCGCTATAAAGGCTGGCAAAAAGCGGTAGCACGCGTTCGCTCGTGGGAAGATCACGACGAGTAATCGCCGGATATTATCGCCAACACCTTTCTGAAACTCCCTGCACGGGGAGTTTTTTTATGCCGATTCCCCGTTGTGCTAAAATCGCTCCACAGATGAGCCCTGCCTCACCGACCTCTTTTTTCTTTCTACAGGCCTTCCAATGAAACGTGAATTAGCAATCGAGTTCTCCCGCGTGACCGAAGCTGCCGCGCTCGCCGGTTATAAATGGCTGGGCCGGGGTGATAAAAACCTCGCCGACAACGCTGCCGTTCAGTCCATGCGCATCATGCTCAACAAAGTCGATATCGACGGCACTATCGTCATTGGCGAAGGGGAAATCGATGAAGCGCCGATGCTGTATATCGGTGAAAAGGTCGGTACCGGGAATGGCGATGCGGTGGATATCGCGGTCGATCCAATTGAAGGTACACGCATGACTGCAATGGGACAATCCAACGCACTGGCCGTTCTGGCCGTCGGCGACAAAGGGTCTTTCCTTAATGCGCCGGACATGTACATGGAAAAAATCGCCGTCGGGCCGGGTGCAAAAGGCGCTATCGATCTGAAACTGACGCTGGCTGAGAATCTGGCAAATGTCGCCAGAGCGCTGGATAAACCGCTGACCGAACTGACCGTGGCTGTTTTGGCGAAACCACGCCATGACGACGCTATCCGTGAAATGCTGGCCTCCGGCGTGCGAGTGTTCGCATTCCCGGACGGCGACGTGGCGGCAACTATTCTGACCTGTATGCCGGAAAGCGAAGTGGACGTGTTGTACGGCATCGGCGGCGCACCTGAAGGGGTGATTTCCGCTGCGGTGATCCGCGCGCTGGATGGTGATATGCAAGGCCGTTTACTGGCACGTCATCACGTGAAAGGCGATACGCTGGAAAACCGCCGCATGGGCGAAGATGAGCTGGCGCGTTGTCAGGCGATGGGGATTGAGGCGGGTAAAGTGCTGCTGCTCGATGATATGGCGCGTAACGATAACGTGATTTTCTCCGCAACCGGCATTACCAAAGGCGATCTGCTGGAAGGTATCAGCCGTAAAGGAAATATGGCGACCACCGAAACGCTGCTGATCCGCGGTAAATCCCGCACCATCCGTCGTATCCGCTCGACGCATTATCTCGACCGTAAAGACGCCGCGTTGCACGAATTTATTATCTGACCGGATGCCTTAAAGACAAAAAGCAGAGCTCAGCTCTGCTTTTTTTATGCGCCGGAAGCAGTATCAGACCGTGTGGCCCTGCTCCTGCTGACGGTTCGACATTGGCCACCAGCACAGCAAGATCAGTACCGCCATCGCAAACATCAGCAAACCCAGACTGAACTGACCGGTTTGCGGCAACATCGCAGACATCCACGCCACCAGCCCCGAGCCCATATTTTGCAGGCCACCCACCAGTGCACCCGCCGCACCCGCCAGATACGGAAAAGGCTCCATTGCACCGGTAGTTGCCAATGGGAACAACATGCCAGCGCCGAAGAAGAACAGAGAAGCGGGAACAATCAGCGTCCAGATATTCATGATGCCCAGCCAGCCCGGGATCCACATCGCCAGCCCGGCCAGCAGACAACTGATGACCGAATGCCACATCAGCTGCTGGAAACTTTTTTCGGTACGCCCGGCATACCAGGCACCAAAGAATGCCGCGGGGATCGGCAGGATAAACAGGATGCTGACCATCACGCCGCTCAGTCCGAGAACACCGCCCATCAGCACGCCACAACTGGCTTCGAAGACCGCCACACCGGCCAGCGCACCCACCAGCATCACCAGATAGCGGCTGAAGTTGGCATCTGCCAGCAATAAACGCAGGCTGGCGAACATTTTACGCGGCGGATTATCAGCCGTGAATTCCGGACGGGTTTCCGGCAGCCAGCGGTACATAGAAAACGCCACGCCCGCGCACAGGATCAGCAGAAAACCAAAGCTTGCACGCCAGCCCAGCCACGCAGACAAAGCGCCGCCGATGACCGGTGCCAGCAGCGGACTCACCAGAATTCCCATGTTCAGCAGGCTGTTGGCATGACGCAATGCACCACCGCTGTACAAATCACGCGGCATGGTGCGCGCCATCACGCCCGCCACGCCGGTACCCAGCCCCTGTACCGCACTGGCCAGGATCAGCATATTCAGACTGGTCGACATCATTGCGCCCGCCGCGCCAATCAGGAAAATCATCAGCCCGGCCAGGATCACCGGTCTGCGCCCGATGTTATCGGAGAGCGGTCCGTAAATCAGCTGCGAGCCGCCGTACGTCAGCAGATAGGCCGCCATCACACGCTGCACGGCACCGGGTTTCACCGCCAGACTGGTCGCCATATCCGCGATATTCGGCACATAAATGGTTTGCGCCATCTGGCCAACAGCGACCAGCAAAATCAACATTACAAGCAGGTGAATGTTTTCCAGTTTTTTCATTTTTCAGTTCATTATCAGACAGTGATGGAAAAGTGCAGAACAAATAACCAGTAAACCGGCCGCACGGGCGGCGGCGCATAAGTTAACAAATTAAGATGAATAAGCGAGTATCGCAGTGAACTATCCCGTCCGCCGACTGGCAGCAGGATAAGCCAGCGGTGTAACGCTGGGTGTACAAAAATCGATACTGGCTAACCAGAGCTGATCAGGCTGATAACATTTAACCGATAAGGGATCCGAAAAATTTGAAATAAAATCAGGCCTCAGTTTCGGTATTCATGAATAAATCAGGAACAACGGGAGTTTTTATGGCTGATTGGGTGACGGGAAAAGTCAAAAAAGTTGAGCACTGGACAGACAATTTGTTCAGCATCACGGTCAATGCACCGGTCGATCCTTTTACCGCAGGCCAGTTCGCCAAACTCTCTCTGGATATCGATGGCGAGCGCGTTCAGCGTGCCTATTCGTATGTGAATCCGCCCTCCAGCAACGAACTGGAGTTCTATCTGGTCAATGTGCCGGAAGGAAAGCTCAGCCCGCGCTTGCACGTGATGCAGCCGGGTGACGAAATTAATATCACCAAAGAAGCCGCAGGTTTTTTCGTCATCGAAGAAGTGCCGGAATGCGATACGTTGTGGATGCTGGCAACCGGCACGGCAATCGGGCCGTATCTGTCGATTTTGCAGGAAGGGCTCGGGCTGGAGCGGTTCAAAAATATTGTTCTGGTTCACGCGGCACGCTTCGCGGCTGACCTGAGTTACCTGCCACTCATGCAACAGCTTCAGCGTCGCTATGAGGGCAAATTACATATTCAGACAGTGGTCAGCCGCGAAGAGATTGCCGGTTCGCTGAGCGGTCGTGTACCGGCGCTGATTGAAAACGGCACGCTGGAAACGGCTGTCGGCCTGAAGATGCTGGCAGAAGACAGCCATGTGATGCTGTGCGGAAACCCGCAGATGGTGCGCGATACCCAGCAAGTCCTGAAAGACACGCGGGGTATGCGCAAGCATCTCAAACGCAAGCCGGGCCATATGACCAGCGAGCATTACTGGTAAATCTATGTCCGCAAAACTAGCGGAATCTAACGTCGTCCGGTTCCGGGCCAAAACGATTTGTGCCCGGCGTACCGACAAACGCGCCGCAGTCGATAATCAGCATGATGAAAATCACGGATGGCGCCATACGGCCTAACACCCAGCTCCAGGTTTGCGGCATCGCCGCTGACCAGTTTCCGGCCACCAGCATCCACGCCAGCACAAACAGCAATGCCCACCAGGCGGATTTATTGCGATCATGCAATCTTTTCACCAGCACCGCCGCGGTCGGCCACAGTAATACGACCAGCGCAAAACCGGCGGTCTGATAGGTAATCCATTCCTGTGCGGCAAAAAAGAAATCAGCCACCATCAGAATCAGCCAGCTGACCATCCAGATCCAGAAATCGCGGCGGCCCAGGCGGCCGTTAAAAGAAAACAGTGCATGCTGTAACGTCATTGACAGTCCGTTCCGTAAAGTCCAATGGGAGTAAATTGTTAAATCAGGCGGAGTGTAACCCACAGGCAGCGGCGGCGAGAATCTTTACGCTCTCCTTTTGACATTACCCCCCGTTCCCCGCTTTAATCGGTCTGTTGAAACAAAATAAGAAATGCCCTATGACTGTTGCTCAATCTTTATTACGCCTGGCGCTGCCCGCGCTGTTGATACTGGCCTGCCAGAATGTCGCGCTTGCCGATCCACCGACCGATCATTCAGGCGCAGAAGAGATGCCAAAGGCACCTTATCTGCTGGCTGGCGCACCGACGTTTGAAACGACGCTGATCAATTTCCGCGCAAAATATAATGAAGCCAATCCGACTCAGCAGATTGGCGAGTTCCGTTCCATCAGCGACAAATCGGCGAACAGTTCCCTGACCCGCGCCGCCAGCAAGATTAACGAAAATCTGTACGCTTCGACGGCGCTGGAAAAAGGCACCGGCAAAATCAAAACGCTGCAAATTACCTATTTGCCGATTCAGGGTGCCGAAGAGAAAGCCGCGCGCACGCTGGCGATCAGCTACATGGCGAACCTGATGCGTCAGTTTGACGCCACACTTTCTGCGCCACAAAGCGTGGCGAAAGTGACGTCCATGATTGAGAAAGGTAAAGGCCAGCAGTTTTATAAGCAGGAAGTGGGCGCGGTGCGTTTTGTGATTTCAGACAATGGCGAAAAAGGTCTGACATTCGCCGTGGAGCCGGTCAAGCTTGCGCTGGCTGAGCCGTGAGATGACGGCTTTTAATGACAAAAAGCAAAGCCTTTACGTCCAATGATCTCTATACTGTTGCACAGGTAATCTGCTTATTTGGCAGAAATTTTAATCGACACTCGCGTCCCCTTTTGGAGGAAAAAACATGCGACATCCATTAGTGATGGGTAACTGGAAGCTTAACGGCAGCACCCACATGGTTAACGAACTGATTGCTGCTCTGCGTACTGAACTGAGCACAGTAGTAGGTTGTGGCGTTGCGATTGCTCCACCAGAAGTTTACCTGTCACAGGCTAAACATGCTCTGGCTGGCAGCCGTATCGCGCTGGGTGCTCAGAACGTTGATGCTAACCTGTCCGGCGCATTCACCGGCGAAATCTCTGCCGACATGCTGAAAGACATCGGTGCGCAATACATCATCATCGGTCACTCAGAACGCCGCACTTACCACAAAGAAAGCGACGAGTTCATCGCGAAGAAATTCGGCGTGCTGAAAGAAGCGGGTCTGATCCCTGTTCTGTGCATCGGTGAAACCGAAGCAGAAAACGAAGCTGGCAAAACTGAAGCCGTTTGCGCTAAGCAACTGGATGCGGTTCTGAACACTCTGGGCGCGAAAGCATTCGAAGGCGCAGTTATCGCTTACGAACCAGTTTGGGCGATCGGTACCGGTAAATCTGCAACTCCTGCGCAAGCTCAGGCAGTTCACAAATTCATCCGTGACCACATCGCGAAACAAGATGCTGCGGTTGCTGAACAAGTGATCATCCAGTACGGCGGTTCCGTTAACGCGGCTAACGCTGCTGAGCTGTTCACCCAGCCAGACATCGATGGCGCACTGGTTGGCGGCGCATCACTGAAAGCGGATGCTTTCGCAGTGATCGTGAAAGCGGCTGCAGAAGCTAAACAAGCGTAAGCCTGTTTCTTTTCTTATGCGTAAAAAAACCCCGGCATGCCGGGGTTTTCTTTTTTGGTGGCAAAGAGAGTTATTTGCGAAAGACCTGTCTGTAAAACGTCATTAACGCTTAGAGATCTGATCAAAAATACCGTCTGTCGCGAAATGGTCTTTCTGCGCCTGTGCCCAGGTACCTGCAACCTGATCAATGGTGAACAGTTTCAGTTTCGGGAATTCAGAAGCGAATTTCTTTTCGACTTGCGGATCACGAGGGCGGTAATAGTTTTCTGCCGCGATAGTCTGGCCTTCCGGTGAATACAGATACTTCAGATAGGCATCCGCCACAGTGCGGGTATCACGTTTATCCACCACTTTATCGACCACAGAAACCGTTGGCTCAGCCAGAATCGATTCGCTTGGCGTCACGATTTCAAACTTATCTTTGCCGACTTCTTTGGTCGCCAGCAACGCTTCGTTTTCCCACGCAATCAGCACATCACCGATACCGCGCTCAACGAAAGTATTGGTTGCGCCACGCGCGCCGGAATCCAGCACTTCGACGTTTTTATACAATGCTTTCACGAAATCCTGAGCCTTCGCTTTATCATTGGTGTTGTGATGCAGGGCATAACCCCATGCTGCGAGATAGTTCCAGCGGGCACCGCCTGACGTTTTAGGGTTCGGCGTGATAACCGACACGCCCGGCTTGATCAAATCATTCCAGTCGTGAATTTGTTTCGGATTGCCTTTGCGCACCAGGAAAACAATGGTGGACGTATAAGGTGCAGAGTTGTCCGGCAGACGGGTGATCCAGTTTTTATCGATACGACCGCGCTCGGCAATAGCATCAACGTCATACGCCAGCGCCAGTGTTACCACATCCGCTTCAATGCCGTTAATAACAGACGTGGCCTGTTTTCCTGAACCGCCATGCGACTGACGCACGGTCACGGTATCGCCAGTTTTTGCCTGCCAGTATTTGCTGAACGCTTTGTTGTATTGTTCATAGAACTCACGCGTTGGATCGTATGACACGTTCAGAATCTGAATATCTTTGGCAATTGCTCCGGTTGCCACCAACAGTAATCCCAAACCTACTGCCCATTTACGCATCGCACTCTCCCGAGATAGTTTCTATGGATTTCATTTATTTGTTCGTTAAGGAGAGCGTGCCAGATAAAAATGAAACGCATAAAGAATAAAAGGTTTTTTTCTATTACTTTCTGGAATAAAAAAAGGACGGGCGAAAAAAAACCTCCCGTAAAGGAGGTTCTTTCGATTGCGTAATTAACTGTATCAGAACAGTTTTTTCGCAGTGTCGTACCAGTCTTCTTTGAATTTGCTTTTCTTGTTCTCTGGTGCGATACAAACCGAGATCAGCTCGTGAACCATTTTCTCGTTTTCTACGCCGACACAGAAACCGCCCTGAGAATAGTCGCGGCCTTCTTCCAGCAGCAGGTCAACAGCATAAGCGCCCATGCGGGAAGCTAAGATGCGGTCGTAAGCGACTGGCGCACCACCACGCTGAATGTGACCTAATACCGTGCCACGCGTTTCGCGGCAGGTTTCTTTCTCAATGTATTTGGCCAGCTCTTCGATGTTATCTAACTTCTCCGTGATGGCGACGATAGCGTGTTTTTTACCTTTCGCGATGCCTGCTTTGATTTCAGCAACCAGATCATCACGTTTGAATTCAACTTCCGGGATAGCGATAAATTCGCAACCACCGGCAATCGCAGCCGCCAGAGTCAGGTCACCGCAATAACGGCCCATCACTTCAACGATGGAGATACGCTGGTGTGAAGAGGAGGTATCACGCAGACGGTCAATCGCTTCTACCACAGTGCCCAGCGCCGTGAAGAAACCGATGGTGTAGTCAGTACCGGCAACATCGTTATCGATAGTGCCTGGCAGGCCGATACAACGGATGCCGCCTTCTTTGGTCAGCAAGTCTGCACCTGCATAAGAACCGTCACCACCGATAACCACCAGGCCATCAATACCGCGGTCTTTCATATTCTGCAGCGCCACTTTACGCATTTCCGGGTCACGGAATTCCGGGAAACGAGCTGAACCCAGGAAAGTACCGCCGCGGTTAATCATGTCTGAAACGCTGTAGCGATCCAGTTTGCGCATGCGGTTTTCGTACATGCCGAGGTAGCCATCTTCAATACCGTAGACTTCTAAATCTGCAGATAAAGCGGAGCGGACAACGCCACGGATCGCAGCATTCATGCCTGGGGCATCGCCACCACTTGTCAGTACACCAATTTTTTTGATCATGACTACCTCTGAACTTGTAGATGCAATTTCTTAAGAATCTTGAGCCAGCCTGTTGGGCGAATTTTTCTTGTGCAGCCAAAAGGGCTTACTAGCGTTTGAGCCTATAGTATAACAAAACACCGGTGCTGAATTGATTCAAGTCAGCAAGAATACGCATACACTGCTCTGTACTTCGCAATTTACTGATTCATACGGCTTTTACAAGATATTTCCAGTTCGTTACGCGCAGATTTCCACCTTGTTAATTTACGCTTTTGTGAACCCATGCGGAATTGCAGGCAAAAAAAACCCCACCTTTCGGCGGGGGAAGACAGGGATGGTGTCTATGGCAAGGAAAAACAGGGATCTTACTCGGTCGTGCTGGTACTACTCGTCTTCTGGGCAGAAGAGGGCTGTAATCCAGATAACTGCTTACGCATCTGTTGCATGCGCTGCTCGTGTTTCTGGTTCAATACGTCTTTTTGCTCAGGCGTCAGCAGATTAAACATCTGGTTGCGGATGCGGGCCATTTCGACCTGGCGATCCACCTGTTCCTGAGCCATTAATTCGGCTTGTGACCGGACTGCGGCCTGATCAAACTTTTCGGCGGTAACCAATCTGTGCATCGTTTCTATCTGTTCTACATTTACATGAGGCAGATCTTTACGAGCCTGGTGCATCAGGTCACGCATTTGCTGGCGCTGCTGCTCAGTGAGATTTACACCATCAAACATGGTGTTGCGTTCCTGAGGCTTATCCAACATCGTGCTATCATGTTCTGCTGGCATCGCCGACACTGGTTTTGCGCCATCTGCTAAAACGACACCTGAACTCAGCGTCAGAAGCGTGGCCAAACCGAATGAAGCTGCCTTAAACATCACATACTCCTAAAGTCTTTATCGCTTCATCGCGAATCATTGAAAGCAGTCTAAACCTGCTGCTGCAAACAAGCGTCAGTGCTTGTAAAAGTACGTAAAGTCATGGAATAGCGGCAATTGATGACGTATTTTGCGTCTAGAGGTAAATACAATGAATAAAATTTTGTTAGTTGATGACGACCGTGAACTGACTTCACTTTTGAAAGAATTGCTCGAAATGGAAGGCTTTAATGTTGTGGTGGCTTACGACGGTGAGCAGGCATTAGAGAAAATCGATAATACCATCGATCTTCTGTTACTTGACGTGATGATGCCGAAGAAAAACGGCATTGAAACCCTTAAAGAATTACGCCAGCGCCACCAGACGCCAGTGATTATGTTAACCGCTCGCGGCAGTGAATTAGACCGTGTTCTTGGCCTCGAACTGGGTGCCGATGACTATCTGCCAAAACCGTTTAATGACCGCGAACTGGTTGCCCGTATCAGGGCGATGTTGCGCCGCTCCAACTGGAGCGAGCAGCAGCAAACTAATGAGAACAACGGTTCACCGACGCTGGAAGTCGATGGCTTACAGCTGAATCCAGGCCGTCAGGAAGCCAGCTTTAATGGCGAAGCGCTGGATCTAACCGGTACCGAATTTACCCTGTTGTATTTACTGGCAAAACATCTCGGACAGGTCGTTTCCCGCGAACATCTGAGCCAGGAAGTATTGGGTAAACGTCTGACACCGTTTGACCGTGCGATTGATATGCACATCTCTAATTTACGCCGTAAATTGCCCGATCGTCAGGACGGACATCCGTGGTTTAAAACCCTGCGCGGACGCGGTTATCTGATGGTTTCTGCTTCATGATAAACAGCCTTACGGCACGTATTTTTGCCATTTTCTGGTTTACGTTAGCCCTGGTGCTAATGCTGGTATTGATGGTGCCGAAACTCGATTCACGCCAGATTACGCCGTTGCTCGATAACGAACAACGGCAGGGCCTGATGATTGAACAGCACGTCGAAGCTGAGCTGGCGACCGACCCTGCCAATGATCTGATGTGGTGGCGCAGGCTGTTCCGCGCTATCGACAAATGGGCACCGCCGGGTCAGCGTTTGTTGCTGGTCACCAGCGAAGGGCGCGTGATTGGCGCTCAGCGTAATGAAATGCAGATTGTGCGTAACTTTATCGGCCAGTCTGATAACTCAGATCGTCCGAAAAAGAAAAAATATGGCCGTGTGGAAATGGTCGGGCCCTTCTCGGTTCGTGATGGTGAAGACAATTACCAGCTTTACCTGATGCGCCCAGCCAGCAGTTCTCAGTCTGATTTTATCAACCTGATGTTCGACCGTCCTCTGCTTCTGCTTATCGTCACGATGCTCATCAGCGCCCCGCTGTTGCTGTGGCTGGCGTGGAGCCTGGCGAAACCTGCGCGTAAGTTGAAAAACGCCGCAGATGACGTTGCACGCGGCAATCTCAAGCAGCATCCGGAACTCGAAGCCGGCCCGCAGGAATTCCTTGCTACCGGTGCCAGTTTCAACCAGATGGTCAGCGCTCTCGAACGAATGGTGACGGCGCAACAACGGCTGATATCTGATATCTCACATGAACTTCGTACCCCGCTGACGCGTCTGCAACTGGCTACTGCGCTGATGCGTCGTCGTCATGGCGAAGGTAAAGAGCTGCAACGCATTGAAAATGAAGCGCAACGTCTTGATGGTATGATCAATGACTTACTGGTGTTATCCCGCAGCCAGCACAAAAATGAGCTGTCGCGCGAAACCCTGAAAGCCAATGAACTGTGGGAAGGTGTGATTGACGATGCGCAGTTTGAAGCCGAACAGATGGGCAAAACCCTTGAGGTCACGTCGCCGCCTGGTCCGTGGAAACTGATCGGGAATGCCGCGGCACTCGACAGCGCACTGGAAAATATTGTGCGTAATGCCCTGCGTTATTCACATCATCACATTGCGCTGAACTTCGCCCACGACAGTGAAGGGATCACCATCACCGTTGATGACGACGGTCCGGGCGTGAGTGAAGAAGATCGTGAGCAGATTTTCCGTCCGTTCTACCGGACTGATGAAGCGCGTGACCGTGAATCCGGCGGTACCGGCCTTGGGCTGGCTATCGTGGATACTGCGGTTCAGCAGCACAGAGGCAAAGTCAGAGCCGAGGACAGCCCGCTGGGCGGCCTTCGTTTGATTATCTGGCTGCCGCTGCACCAGCGCTAAGTTTCTGCTATTCTGCGTCCCTCTATCAGGGGGACGCATGCTTAACATCGTTTTATTTGAACCAGAAATCCCGCCAAATACCGGCAATATTATCCGCCTGTGTGCCAACACCGGATGCCAGCTTCACCTCATCGAACCTTTAGGTTTCGGCTGGGATGATAAACGTCTGCGCCGCGCCGGGCTCGATTACCATGAATTCGCCCATATTAAGCATCACGCCAATTATGACGCGTTCCTCAGCAGCGAAAATCCACAACGTCTTTTTGCACTGACGACCAAAGGTACGCCCGCGCACAGTGCCGTCAGCTATCAGGATAATGATTTCCTGCTGTTCGGCCCTGAAACACGTGGGCTGCCAGCATCCATTCTGGATAATCTGCCCGCACAGCACAAAATCCGTATTCCGATGCTCGCAGAAAGCCGCAGCATGAACTTGTCGAATGCTGTTTCAGTGGTGGTGTACGAAGCCTGGCGCCAGCTGGGATATCCGGGCGCACTGCTGAAAGAATAGCGTTGTGGAAATGAAGACGATGGCATGCAGAATGATGCCATCGGAAATGCCTGTCAGATACCGTCGCCGAATTCAAAACCCTGCGCAATACCGTTGAAATGCTGATCCATATCCATGGAAGGACGCTCGCTTTCCGGACGCCCGACAATACGCGCCGGCACGCCCGCAGCGGTGGTATGCGGAGGAACGGATTGCAACACGACCGAGCCCGCCCCGATTTTCGCACCCGCACCCACTTCAATATTACCGAGTATTTTCGCACCAGCACCAATCATGACGCCTTCACGAATTTTAGGGTGACGGTCGCCGCAGGTTTTACCGGTACCGCCGAGGGTAACGGATTGCAAAATCGACACGTCGTTCTCAACAACAGCCGTTTCACCGATGACAATTCCGGTCGCATGGTCAAACATGATGCCGCAACCAATGCGCGCTGCCGGATGAATATCGACGCCAAAAGACACTGAAATCTGATTCTGGAAATAAATCGCCAGCGCTTTACGATCCTGCTTCCACAGCCAGTTACCGATACGGTATGCCTGAAGTGCGTGGAAACCTTTCAGATAGAGCAGCGGAGTCGAATATTTATCGACCGCCGCATCGCGCTGATGCACAGCCAGAATGTCGCGGGCAGCGGACAAGATCATTTGTTCGTCGTTGCGATAGGCTTCTTCAACCACTTCACGGATAGCCATCGCGGGCATAATCGGATTGCCCAGCTTATTGGCCAGAATGTAGCTCAGCGCGCCGCCCAGCGTTTCATGTTTAAGTAACGTCGCATGGAAAAAACTCGCCAGCATCGGTTCACACTCAGCCAGTGCTCTCGCTTCTGATTTAATGTTATTCCAGACCAGCTCTAATTCTTCTAGCGACATCACTTTTCCTTACGACTTTGCAAGTTCGGGTAATAAAAAGCCGCCCTGTCGGGAACACCAACAAGGTGGCTATACTTTATACGCCTTTCAGTGGCTGTGTTTTTCGTCCTTGCTCGCACGGGCAAGTAAACTGATCGCTGCTTCACGCGCATCTTTACCGCAGTACAACACCTGGTAAATCTGTTCTGTGATTGGCATTTCAACGTTGTTACGCTGCGCCAGAGCCCGTACTTCTTTCGTATTGCGATAGCCTTCTACAACCTGTCCGATGGTGTCCTGAGCGGTCTGAACATCCTTGCCTTGTCCCAGCATAATGCCGAAACGGCGGTTGCGGGACTGGTTGTCTGTGCAGGTTAACACCAAATCACCCAGCCCTGCCATGCCCATAAATGTCGCAGGGTCAGCGCCCAAAGCGGCACCCAGACGCGTCATTTCAGCCAGTCCGCGGGTAATCAGCGCGGTTCGGGCATTAGCGCCAAAGCCAATACCATCTGACATTCCGGCACCAATGGCGATAACGTTTTTAATCGCACCACCCAGCTGAACGCCGATAAAATCCGGGTTGCTGTAGACACGGAAACTTTTGCCACAGTGCAGTAACTGCTGCAAATCGTCGGCAAACGTCGCATCGGTTGCGGCCAGAGAGATTGCCGTCGGCATGCCTGCCGCGAGTTCTTTGGCGAATGTCGGCCCGGAAACCACAGCTAACGGAATGGCATCGCCGAGTTCTTCGCGCGCGACATCCTGCAACAGACGGCCGGTTTCCGCCTCAAGCCCCTTCGTCGCCCACACCACACGCGCATCAGGACGCAAGTGGGGTTTAAGCTGGCGCAATACGTCACCAAATACATGGCTGGGTACCACAACCAGCACATTACGGCTGGCGGCTAACGCGACAGACAGATTGGTTTCGAGCAACAGATTATCGGGGAACGGAACATCAGGAAGGAATTCCTGATTACAACGGGCACGTTGTAAGGCGTTGATGTGGACAGGATTATGTCCCCACAGCACAACGGGATGGCCATTTCTGGCGAGAGTAATCGCTAAAGCGGTGCCGTACGAGCCGGCACCGATCACTGTCATTGACGCATTGACGGTTTTCATCAGGCATCCTGATGCGGTTCTGCACCTTCGCCTTCAGCTTGCTGTTGCAGATAGTTCATGAACAGAGCGTCAAAGTTAACAGGTGCCAGATTCAGTTGCGGGAAAGTACCGCGGGAGACCAGGCTGGTGATGCACTCACGAGCATACGGGAACAGAATGTTTGGGCAATATGCACCCAGGCAATGCGCCATCTGGTTGCCATCGATACCGGAGATAGTGAAGATACCACCTTGCTGAACTTCACACAGGAACGCAGTTTCGTCGCCAAGAGAAGACGTTACGGTCACACGCAAGACAACTTCGTATACGCCTTCGGCCAGCTGGCTGGAAGCGGTATCAAGATCCAGTTTAACTTCTGGCTGCCAGTCTTGCTGGAAAACCTGAGGCGCATTTGGCGCTTCAAAAGAGATGTCTTTTGTATAAATACGTTGGATCTGGAAAGCCATCTCGGTGTTATTTTGTTCTGACATGTGAGTAGTACCCCTAAGTTAATAGTCCTTTTAAACACGTAATGCGAAACCACCGCCGCCCTGATTAACCCAGCATTGGGTCAAGGCCACCGCGTGCATCAAGTGCATGTAAATCATCACAACCGCCAACGTGCTGTCCGTCGATAAAGATCTGAGGAACCGTTGAACGACCGCTGCGGGCGATCATTTTTTCACGCTTATCTGCGTCACCATCGATAGCGATTTCATCGAATGAAGCGCCTTTGCTGTTGAGCAGGGCTTTCGCACGATGGCAGTAAGGGCAGGTTGCCTTGGTATAGATTTCAATTTTAGCCATGGGTTCCACCTCAGAGTCGTAGAATTTAATGCCGTAGCGGTTATCTGAACGTCTTATTTACCGCGAATCATTTACCGCGAACTAAAGGCAGGTTTTCACCGCTCCAGCCACTGATACCTTCTTTGAGTGTGAACACACGCTCAAAACCAGCAGCAATCAGGCCTTCAGCCGCAGTACGGGAAGTTTGTCCGGTGGCACATACCACGATTACTGGCTGTGCTTTGTGTTTGGTCAGTTCACCCAGATTGTTGTTTTTGATGTCAGCAGACAACACATTCTGTGATTCAGCGATGTGGCCTTTGCGGAATTCTTCACGCGCGCGAACATCGACAACGATGGCATCTTCTTTATTAATCAGGCGTGTTGCTTCGCCACGGGTGATCTCTTTCACTTTAGAGAAACGTGTTTTAAAGGTGGTCACAATTACTGCAATCAGTAACGCAACCCACGCCAGGCTGAGAACCGGATGCGCACTGATGAACGGCATAATATCTTGCATGGGGTGTAACAACTCCCGTCAGTTGGGGGAAAATTCAAGGCTTCAGAGTATACCTGCGCGCCGGAGCAAATACAGCCAGTAAGCGCGGGCGAATGCCACAATCTGCGGCACGTCTCGGAAAATTAACACGCCTTTATGCTGAAAGTTAACCCTCACCTCACCTCATCTTTGATCTCCTCCGGCTATTCACTTCCTGCACTGGGGTAAAATCAGCCGGCTTAAATGCCTTTAGTCGCGCCTGTTTATCCCGTTTCAGCGGGCGAGCCTATTGAGCATTTCATCTTTTAAACTGAGGTCAATTGACATGTCGAGCAACAAAAAACCGATGGTTCTGGTGATTCTGGACGGCTATGGACATCGCGAAGAGCAACAAGATAACGCGATCCTGAACGCCAAAACGCCGGTGATGGATAATCTGTGGGCCACTCATCCTCACACACTTATCGCTGCCTCCGGACTGGACGTCGGTCTGCCCGACGGTCAGATGGGCAACTCCGAAGTCGGCCATGTCAATTTAGGTGCGGGCCGCATCGTGTATCAGGATCTCACCCGTCTGGACAAAGAAATCAAAGAAGGCGACTTCTTTAATAATAGCGTACTGACCGGTGCGGTTGATCGTGCCATTGCCGCAGGCAAAGCGGTTCACATTATGGGTCTGTTGTCTGCGGGCGGCGTTCACAGTCACGAAGACCACATTATGGCGATGGTGGAACTGGCGCACCGTCGTGGCGCGAAAGCCATTTATCTGCACGCCTTCCTGGATGGCCGTGATACACCGCCGCGCAGCGCTGAAGCTGCACTGAAACGCTTCTCTGAGAAATTCGCACAAATCGGTACTGGCCGTATCGCCTCTATCGTAGGCCGCTATTATGCGATGGATCGTGATAACCGCTGGGATCGCGTACAACTGGCTTACGATTTGATGTCGCAGGCAAAAGGCGCGTTCACTGCCGATAATGCACTGGCTGGCCTGCAGGCCGCTTATGCCCGTGATGAAAATGATGAATTCGTGAAGCCAACTGTATTGCAGGCAGCAGGCGAAGAATCCGCGGCCATCAATGACGGCGATGCACTGATCTTCATGAACTTCCGCGCAGACCGGGCCCGCGAAATCACCCGCGCCTTTATCAGTCCGGACTTCGATGGTTTTGCCCGCGAAAAAGTCATCAACTTCGGCGATTTCATCATGCTGACCGAATATGCCGCGGACATCAACGCTGCCTGCGCCTATCCGCCAGCATCACTAAAAAATACCCTCGGCGAGTGGCTGATGGCACATGGCAAAACTCAACTGCGTATTTCCGAAACTGAGAAATATGCACACGTTACCTTCTTCTTTAACGGCGGTATGGAAGACTCATTTGAAGGCGAAGACCGCATTCTGGTGAAATCTCCGAACGTGGCGACTTATGACCTGCAACCGGAAATGAGTTCGGCTGAACTGACGGAAAAACTGCTCGGCGCAATTGCCAGCGGTAAATATGACACCATCATTTGTAACTATCCGAATGGCGATATGGTCGGTCATACCGGCGTTTACGACGCTGCGGTGAGCGCCGTTGAAGCACTGGATAATTGTGTTGCTCAGGTTGTGGATGCCGTGAAAGCAGCCGGTGGCCAGTTGCTGATCACCGCCGACCACGGTAACGCAGAACAAATGCGCGACCCGGCTACCGGTCAGGCACACACCGCGCACACCAGTCTGCCGGTGCCGTTAATCTACATTGGGGGAAATGCACAAGCGGTTGAAGGCGGTAAATTGTCTGATATCGCACCAACAATGCTTTCACTGATGGGCATGGAAATTCCGGCAGAAATGAGCGGCAAACCGCTGTTTATCGCACGCTAATTTCTCTTAAAGCTCTGTTACAAAGGCGTACTGACACCCGTTGGTACGCCTTTTTTGTTTGTGCATCAGCCGGTTGATTAGTGTTACGATACGAGAAGGGACAGCCATATTGTCTATCATCCACGGTCGACAAGCGGAAAAAAGTTTGAGCAAATTCATTCATTTCAGCCTGATGAGAACCCGCCTTTCCGCTCAGGACAAGGCCGTATCTGTTTTCCCATCTTCAGCCTTATTACTTTGTGCTTCTTTACTCTCTCTTTCCGTGAGTGTGCATGCTGACGACAATAAAGATCAGCTAAAAACCATTCAGCAAAACATCGCGGAAAAAGAAAAAAGCGTTAAGCAGCAGAAACAACAGCGCGGCACTTTATTACAGCAATTGCAGGCGCAGGAAAAAACCATTGCCTCCGCCAGCAGCCAGCTGCGTGTAACTCAGTCAACCCTCGCCACACTCAGCAAAGACATTGCCGGACTTAACGCCTCTATCGATAAGTTGCAAAAACAGCAAAAGACGCAGGAAGAGATCCTGGCAAAACAGCTCGATGCAGCATTCCGTATCGGCCAGCATAAAGGCTTGCAACTGCTGCTCAGCGGTGAAGAGAGCGAACGTAATGAGCGGATCCTGGCGTATTTCGGCTATCTGAATACCGAACGACAGAAAACCATCGAAGAGCTGAAACAGACCCGCACCACGCTGGCTGAACAACGTGTTTCTTTGCAATCAAAGCAAACACAACAAAAAAGCCTGCTGAGTGAACAACAATCACAGCAACAAAAACTCGAACAGGCGCGTGCCGCCCGTAAGAAAACGCTCACGGCGCTGGAATCCTCATTGCAAAAAGATGAGCAGAGCCTGACGGAGCTGCGCGCCAACGAATCCAGCCTGCAAAACAAAATTGCCGCCGCTGAACGTGCCGCCAAAGCCCGTGCGGAAAAAGAAGCGCGGGAAGCCGCCGCCGTGCGAGCGAAAGAACAGCAAGCGAAGAAAAAAGGTTCAACCTATAAACCAACCCAAAGCGAACAGTCACTGATGGCCCGAACCGGCGGTCTGGGACGTCCTTCGGGTCAAAATATGTGGCCGGTTAACGGTTCGTTGATACATCGCTTCGGCGAACAGCTACAGGGTGAACTACGCTGGAAAGGCATCGTCATTTCAGCACGCGAAGGCAGTGATGTTCGGGCTATTGCCGACGGACGCGTCATTCTGTCGGACTGGTTACAGGGCTACGGGCTGGTTGTGGTTATCGACCATGGTAAAGGCGATATGAGTCTATATGGTTACAACCAGGATGCACTGGTCAGCGTTGGCGATCAGGTCAGAACCGGTCAGGCCATTGCTAAAGTTGGGAACAGCGGCGGACAGGGCCAGCCATCGCTGTATTTTGAAATTCGTCGTCAGGGCCAGGCAGTAAATCCACAGCCGTGGTTGGGAAGATAGCATTGCGATATAAAAAGTCCGTTTTAGCTGCCCTTTGTGGTACTGCGTTTTTCGTTTGTCAGGTTCAGGCAGCGAAATTATCCATCCTGATTGATGACTTTGGTTATCGCCAGCATGAGGAAAACCAGGTACTTCAGATGCCAAAAGCGGTATCCGTTGCGATTTTCCCTAATGCGCCAGATTCGCAGATAATGATGAACAAGGCACATCAGCAGGGCCGTGAAATATTGATCCACCTGCCGATGGCGCCGCTCAGCAAACAACCGCTGGAAAAAGATACGCTGACACCTTCGATGAGTGCCGCAGAAGTGAGGCGTATTGTCGATCAGGCCATCAGCAATATCCCGTATGCGATTGGTATCAACAATCATATGGGCAGCGCCATGACCTCCAGCCTGACCGGCATGGAAAACGTCATGCAGGCCATGAATGCTCACAACTTATTCTTCCTCGACAGTATGACCATCGGCAATACCAAATCGGTTCAGGCCGCTCAGGGAACCCGGGTGAAAGTGATTAAGCGCAACGTCTTTTTAGATGATGTGCAGAACGAAGCGGAAATCCGCCATCAGTTTGAACGGGCTATTCAGCTCGCCCGCAAGAACGGTTATGCCATCGCCATCGGCCATCCCCATCCGACCACGGTGAAAGTGCTGCAACAAATGCTGCCGAATTTGCCTTCCGATATCGTTCTGGTGCGGCCAAGCGATCTGCTCAACGAACCCCAGCGCAACGCCCCGGCGGGGAAAGCGACCGGTATCACGGCGTCCCAACCATCACGCAAAGGCATCAGCATCTGCCGTGTGAAACAACCGGTTCCGCAAGTGTATGCCGACAGCATGTTTAGAGTGCTGGGCGAAAGCCTGTCTGCATTGCCGGCAATACAGTTTGTTGAACGCCAATATCTAGCATGGACCGCATTTCCTAAAAAATAGGATTCACGGACATTGACGGGTGCCAGGTTCCCATTTTCGAAAAAATGGATTTGAAATATTCATACAACATATTGATATTAATGATTTTAGTATCAGAATCAAATAAGTAGAGCTTATAGAATTTGCCTCTTATAATGGGTAGCATATTTTTTTAACCGGGCTGAGCAAGGGCGCTAACCGATGGGACTAGATCGATCTAAAATTCTGCTGCTCGACAGCGGCAAAGAATGGGGAGGTGGCACCAACAGCATGTTGGAGTTGCTGAAAAGAATCGATCGTGAAAAGTTTGAAATCAGTTGCTGCTTTTACAATGACTACGCCCGGGATAACGGGGAAACAATCAGCCAGATATTGAACTCGCTCAATGTGCCGGTATTTTTCATTCCTCAGGTCAGACAACCCACCTGGGCAAAAATCAGCAAAGAAGTCCTGCGAACGCTGTTTTTCTTTAGCGGCAATTTACGTCAGAAAGCGATTTATTCTGTCGATAAAATCTGGCGTATAAACCCCAATATCCGCAAAATCCATTCCCTGCTTGAGCTCGGTCAGTTTGATATTTTATATATGAATAATCAGCCAAGTTCTAACGTGGAAGGCTATTATTCGACCGCAGGCTTACCGACAGAAATCGTGCAGCATTGCCGCATCGAACCGGTTCTGAACAAAGACGTCGTGGGCATTGTTAACCGTTTTTGCCACAGCATCATTTCTGTTTCTCAGGGTGTTCAGGAACAGTTGCTCAAACGCGGCGTGCGCAAAGAGCTGTGTTTTACCGTCTTCAACGGCATTGATATTAACCAGCCGTTACCTGATGGCATCAGGATCCGCGCAGAACTCGGCGCAACAGAAGATACTTTCATCTTTGGCAGTATCGGTTCTCTGATTAATCGTAAAGCCCACCACTTCACCCTGCTGGCACTCGATAAATTTAACCGTGCTTTCCCGGAAGCAAAATGGAAAATGGTCTTTGTCGGTGAAGGCCCGAATTTACGCCGCCTGATCCAGCAGGCTGCCGCACTGAATATGATGGATAAAGTCATCTTCACCGGTTTTCAAAGCAATCCTCTGGAATATCTGGCGGCTTTTGATGCCTTTATATTAGGCTCAAAAAGTGAAGGTTTACCGCGGGTGGTTCTGGAATCCATGTTACTGAAAACGCCGGTGATTGGATCCAATGTCACGGGAACTGCCGAACTGATTAAAAATGCAGAAACCGGAATGCTTTTCGAGTATGGCGATATTGAGATGCTCTTCAACCATATGAAAACGCTGTATCTCAACGCCCATTTGCGCAGTGAAATCGCTACGCAGGCAAACCTCACTGTCCGCGAAAAATTTGCGATTGAAAAATATGTCTCTGGCGTGGAAACCGTTTTGAGCAGCGTTAAAAAGAAACAAGGCTGAACATGTTCAAATTTCTAAATTCTAAATATCGTCATATTCTTTCACGCCACAATCTGCCTTATGCCGATACCGTCAAGGCAGGCGCGCCAAAGAATAATATCACCTCTGTCGTCATTCCTTCCGCGGGTGCTGACTACATTGAAGAAGCCTGTTTATGCGCGGAATTTGCCAACAAATTCGCGACACAATTGCAGGAAATTGTCATTGTGACCGATCAGGATGCCAGCCTGTTCCGGCCTCTGCCTGAAAAAGTTCGCATCGTGACACTGAATCCCGAAACTAAATCCGGCGATTATCGCTATAAACAAATTTATCTTAGCCGTCTGATCAAACTGCTGGCGCCTTTGCAGGCTAAAACTGATGGCATTTTGATGATCGACTCTGATCTGAATCTGCTGAAAATGCCTGAAATTCAGCTGCATGAAAATCATATTTATTCGAGTTTCCGTCAGGGCAAAATGATTGCCAAACTCGGGGATTGTGACCCTGAAATTATTCCAGCGTATTACAAAGACAGCGTACGGCCTTATATCGTTGACCACGTCAACGGCGCATTTTTAGCGGCGACGCGTAAAACCTGGGAACGTTTGTGCCCGTTGTGGATTATGTTTTTCAGAGATACCTGGAATATCCTGCCAGATAATCAGCCACCGACCGATCAGCTGCCCCTGGCGGCGATGCTCGACACTCTGGACATTAAAAGCGTGAACCTCGGCGACTGGATGAACTGGCCGGTATCGAAAAAAATCGGCGGCACGCCTTCGGTGATTCCGAAAGAGGTCATTGGCGCGCACGGCGGTTTCCCGCTGACCGAATGGCAAAAGTATCTGGCCTCGCCAGATAATGAACTGCTGTTTAAAGGCCAGGATTACACCCGCAAAGTGCGATATCTGACGGATGCAGAGAAACAAAAGGCAGAACCGGAAGCCTGAACACTCCCGTTAGCCAGAAAAAAGCCCGCTGTTGTGGACTGACCCCATAAAGTTGGACAGTTCATGTTAAGCGGGCTTTTTCATCTCTGCGAAAAATCAGATCACCAGTTAAGGATGACCTTTCCGGAATGACCGGAGCGCATCGCATCAAACCCTTTCTGGAATTCATCAATCGGGAAATGGTGAGTGATTAACGGAGTGAGATCCAGCCCGGACTGAATGAGCGCCGCCATTTTGTACCAGGTTTCAAACATTTCCCGGCCATAGATCCCTTTGATAAACAACCCTTTGAAAATCACCTGATTCCAGTCGATGGCCATTTCTGCAGAAGGAATGCCGAGCATGGCAATTCGCCCGCCGTGATTCATCGCACTGAGCATGCTGCGAAATGCTGCCGGTGCGCCGGACATTTCCAGCCCGACATCAAACCCTTCCGTCATCCCCAACTCTTCCATGACATCCGGCAGGCTTTGCTGACTGACATTGACCGCCCGCGTTACACCCATTTTGCGCGCAAGTTCGAGCCGGTATTCGTTCATGTCAGTGATCACAACATGACGCGCGCCAACGTGTTTGCAGATAGCAGCAGCCATGATACCAATCGGACCAGCGCCGCTTATCAGGACATCTTCTCCGACTAAATCAAAAGACAGCGCGGTATGAACTGCGTTGCCCAGCGGGTCGAAAATGGCCGCCAGATCATCAGAAATATTGTCCGGGATTTTGAACGCATTGAACGCCGGTAAAACAAGATATTCCGCAAAGGCACCGGGACGGTTTACCCCGACGCCCTGCGCATTGCGGCATAAGTGCGTACGCCCGCCGCGGCAGTTGCGGCAATGCCCGCAGGTGATATGACCTTCGCCGGAAACACGGTCGCCAATGCTGAAGCCTTTAACTTCCTGCCCGATCCCGACAACTTCGCCGACGTATTCATGGCCGACCACCATCGGCACCGGAATGGTTTTTTGCGACCATGCATCCCAGTTATAAATATGCACATCGGTACCACAGATGGCTGTTTTACGGATTTTGATCAGCAAATCGTTATGGCCCATTTCAGGCACCGGCGCATCCGTCATCCAGATGCCTTCCTCACGTTTGAGTTTTGCTAAGGCTTTCATGGAAACTCCTCAGGCGATCACGCCAAGTTTTTTACCGATACGGGCAAAGGCTTCAACCGCCTTTTCGATTTGTTCGGTGCTATGTGCCGCAGACATCTGGGTACGGATACGCGCCTGGCCTTGCGGCACTACCGGATAAAAGAAACCGGTGACATAAATGCCTTCCTGCTGCAAAAGCGCGGCAAATTCTTGCGCTAAACGGGCTTCGCCCAGCATGACAGGAATGATGGCGTGATCGGCCCCTGCCAGCGTGAAACCGGCTGCGGTCATTTTTTCACGGAACATTTTTGAATTGCTGAGCAAGCGCTCGCGCAGCTCGCTGCCTCCTTCCAGCATGGAGAGCACTTTCAGCGAAGCGGAGACAATCGACGGTGCCAGTGAATTGGAGAAAAGATAAGGACGTGAACGCTGGCGTAACCAGTCGATGACTTCCTGACGAGCTGCGGTATAACCACCGGAAGCTCCGCCCAGCGCTTTACCGAGCGTTCCGGTGATGATGTCTACCCGCCCCATCACGTCACAATATTCGTGAGTACCGCGCCCTTCGGCACCGACAAAACCGACAGCATGGGAATCATCGACCATCACCAGCGCGTCAAATCGTTCTGCCAAATCGCAGACACCTTTCAGGTTAGCAATCACACCATCCATGGAAAACACGCCGTCGGTGGCGACCAGAATATGCCGGGCACCGTCGTCTTTCGCCTGCTGCAAACGGGCTTCGAGTTCGTCCATATTATTGTTGGCATAGCGGTAGCGTTTCGCTTTGCACAACCGGACGCCGTCGATAATTGATGCGTGATTCAGCGCATCCGAAATGATGGCGTCTTCTTCGCCCAGCAGCGTTTCGAATAATCCGCCGTTGGCATCAAAACAGGAGGAATAAAGGATCGCGTCGTCCATACCGAGAAAATCGGCCAGGCGGTGTTCGAGTTCTTTATGGGCATCTTGTGTACCGCAGATAAAACGCACCGACGCCATGCCAAAACCGTGGCTGTCGAGCCCTTCTTTAGCGGCCCTGATGAGCGCCGGATGGTTAGCTAATCCGAGATAGTTGTTGGCGCAGAAATTGATGACCGGCTTGCCACCCGCGACAGAGACTTCAGCCTGCTGAGGCGTGGTGAGTATACGTTCTTCTTTAAACAGTCCTTCAACCCGCGCCTGATCGAGCTGGTCTTCCAACTGCCGATAAAACGAAACAGACATACAGTATTCTCCTGAAATGACTCATTCACGGAATACATTACTAATCTGAATACGAAATAACGATGGAACCGCTCACAATATCTTTGTTTTGCAGCATAGTTCACGCCTTACGGTCTGAAACACAAGAATGCGTGTTATCGGACACCTTCCCAATGTGAGCTTCATAATGAAGTGTTATGATATTACCCAATTACAGGCTGCGCATGGTGCGCGGTTCTTAAAATGATTAAAGGTGGATCCCATGATAATCGTCACTGGCGGCGCTGGTTTTATCGGCAGCAATATTATTAAATCGCTCAATGATATGGGATACCGCGATATTCTGGTGGTCGATAACCTGAAAGACGGCACCAAATTCGTCAATCTGGTTGATCTGGATATTGCGGATTATTGTGATAAAGAAGATTTCATCGCCAGTATCGTTGCAGGCGATGATTTAGGTGATATTGACGCCATTTTCCACGAAGGCGCCTGTTCGTCCACCACCGAGTGGGACGGAAAGTACATGATGGACAACAACTATCAGTACTCTAAAGATATCCTGCATTATTGTCTGGATCGCAGTATTCCTTTCCTTTACGCCTCTTCCGCGGCAACTTACGGCAGCCAGAGCACCAGCTTTGTTGAAGATCGTAAATATGAGCAGCCACTGAACGTCTATGGCTATTCTAAATTCCTTTTTGACCAGTATGTTCGCGAAATTCTGCCACACGCAGAATCGCAGATTTGTGGTTTCCGTTACTTCAACGTTTACGGACCACGCGAAGGCCATAAAGGCAGCATGGCCAGCGTCGCGTTCCACCTGAACAACCAGATCAACGCCGGCGAGAACCCGAAATTGTTCTCCGGCAGCGAAGGCTTCAAACGCGATTTCATCTACGTGGGCGATGTGGCTGCGGTGAACCTGTGGTTCTGGCAGAACGGCGTTTCCGGTATTTTCAACTGCGGTACCGGTCGTTCAGAATCCTTCCAGGCGGTGGCGGACGCGGTCGTGGCGTACCACAAATCTGGCGATATCGAATACATTCCTTTCCCGGAAAAACTGAAAGGCCGTTATCAGTCCTTCACTCAGGCCGATATGACCGCGCTGCGTAATGCCGGTTATGACAAACCTTTCAAAACGGTTGCTGAAGGCGTGACGGAATACATGAGCTGGCTTAACCGCACAGTTTAAGCCCTGCACATTGAGGAATGGATTAACGGTATGAAAATACTGGTAATTGGGCCGTCATGGGTCGGTGACATGATGATGTCTCAAAGTCTTTACCGCACCCTGAAAGCTGCGCACCCGCAAGCACAAATTGACGTGATGGCACCTGCATGGTGCCGTCCCTTGCTCGACCGGATGCCGGAAGTGAATCAGGCGCTGGCGATGCCATTGGGTCATGGCGCACTGGAACTTGGCGAGCGTCGTCGTCTGGGCGTTTCATTGCGCGATACGCATTATGACCGCGCTTATGTCTTGCCTAACTCTTTTAAATCAGCGCTGGTTCCGTTCTTTGCGCGCATTCCTCAGCGCACTGGCTGGCGTGGCGAAATGCGCTATGGCTTGCTCAATGATTTACGGGTCCTCGATAAAGCCGCATTTCCGCTGATGGTTCAGCGCTACGCGGCGCTCGGCTACGAAGCCGGAAAAATCAAAACTGCGGCCGACCTTCCACAACCCATTCTGTGGCCAAAACTGCAGGTCACTGAAGCCGAAATCGCGGCCGTCAAAATCGCCTTTGCTGTCGATAATTCACGCCCGTTGATTGGCTTTTGTCCGGGTGCTGAATTCGGCCCGGCCAAACGCTGGCCGCATTATCACTACGCCGTACTGGCTGAAAAACTGATCAGCGAAGGCTATCAGGTCGTGCTGTTTGGCTCGGCAAAAGACAATGCCGCCGGAGAGCAAATCCGTCTGGCACTGACTGAAAGTGCTCAAGCTTTCTGCCTGAATCTTGCGGGTAAAACTTCTCTGGATCAGGCTGTGGTGATGATCGCGGCCTGTCAGGCTGTGGTCAGCAATGATTCTGGTCTGATGCATGTCGCTGCTGCGCTGGATAAACCGCTGGTGGCACTCTACGGGCCGAGCAGCCCGGACTTCACTCCGCCACTCAGCCATCAGGCGAAAGTTATCCGCCTGATCACCGGCTACCATAAAGTCCGCAAAGGCGATGCCGAAGAAGGCTATCACCAGAGTCTGATTGATATTCAACCAGAGCAGGTTTATCAGGAATTAAACCAGTTACTGAGCGCAAGGAAGGAGATTTAATGCGGGTTCTCATTGTCAAAACCTCGTCCATGGGCGACGTTCTGCATACGCTTCCTGCATTAACGGATGCCATGCAGGCTATTCCCGGGATCCGCTTTGACTGGGTTGTGGAAGAAGGTTTCACTCAGATCCCCGGCTGGCATCCGGCCGTCGATCGCGTTATTCCGGTAGCGATCCGCCGCTGGCGCAAAAACTGGTTTGGCTCTGAAACCCGTCAGCAACGCTGTGATTTCAAACGCGAAGTGCAGTCCACCCGCTATGACGCCATCATTGATGCTCAGGGATTAATCAAAAGTGCAGCGCTGATCACCCGTGTTGCCAAAGGCGAAAAACACGGGCAAGACTGCAAAAGCGCCCGTGAACCTTTCGCCAGCTGGTTCTACAATCAGCGCCACGAAATTGATAAAAAACAACATGCAGTGGAGCGCTCCAGAGAACTGTTTGCTAAAAGCCTCGGCTATGTAAAACCTGCGACCCAGGGCGACTACGCCATTGCGGCGCGCTTCCTTTCACATTTACCTGACGATGCCGGTCAGTATCTGGTCTTTCTCCATGCGACCACCCGTGCAGACAAACACTGGCCGGAAGAAAAGTGGCGTGAACTGATCGGGATGTTGAGTGCTGCCAATCTTCGCATCAAACTTCCGTGGGGCGCTGAGCATGAATATCAGCGCGCGTTGCGCCTGGCTGAAGGGTTTCCTTACGTGGAAGTCTTGCCTAAATTGAGTCTCGAGAAAGTGGCTGAGGTGTTAGCCGGTGCGCAAGCCGTGATTTCAGTGGATACCGGACTCAGCCATCTGACTGCGGCGCTGGATCGCCCGAATATCACCCTCTACGGTCCGACCGATCCGGGTTTGATTGGCGGGTACGGGAAGAATCAGTTTGTCCTGAAAGCAGAAAACAACTCGCTGGAGGCTCTTCCGGCGGAACGCGTTTTTGAGCAACTCAACGATGTTATTTCTGCCAATAAGGAAATGAACTGACCATGAGCTATGTGATTATTTTCATTTTTCTGTGGCCATTCAAAATGCTGATGAAACCTTTTCATCGGGGCAAAGGACGCAATCTCGTCATCCAGACCGCCAAAATTGGCGATTTTGTTAACATCACGCCTTTACTCAAACATCTGAAAAAATCGGACGTGTTAATCAGTAAAACGGTGCTGCCACTGGCCGGGCGCGATACAACGATTGAGTCGATCTTCCTGATTGAAGAACACAAGAAGTCTCTCTTCAGTAAAATCCGTCTGGCGTTCAGGCTGCTCAACCGCTATGACAATGTCTATCTGCTGCAACCTAACAGCATTAATGCTTTCTACGCTGCATTTTGTAATGCGAAGCACAAAGCCTTTTTAGAAACCTATGTGCGTAAGTGGTATCACAGGATGTTCTTTGCCACAGCCAACGTGGTTCGTCAGCACGGTAAGTATGACCTCGCTTTAGAAAACTACCTGAAACTGGCTGATCCCGCGCTGACGGCTGACAGTTACCACTCGCATGCCACGCTGCCGTTATGGATCCCGAAAACTCACTATCCTGTGCTGGATAAAACCGGTGAAATCAAAATTGGGATCAGTATTTCTGCGGGTAATCGTGCAAAAACCATCCCACGGGAAGTCTGGCAACAGATCATACAAAATCTGTCGAATCTGAACTGTCAGTTCATCGTGTTCGGTCCGGCTAATGAACAGCCTTATCTGGATGCTTTGCTTGAAATATTAAGTGAAGAGGAAAAATCACGCATCGTGAGCCTCATCGGTCAGATGCCGTTAGAAGATGTGCCTTTTGCGCTAGGTCAACTTGATGCTTATATCGCCTCAGATTCAGGAAATGCCTATATAGCAGATTCACAAAAAACGCCTATCATCTGCTTTACCGGCCCATGTTGTAAGGAAGAACAGCGTCCGTTAGGCAAGGTGCTGTTTATTGAACCTGAAAACTTTGAACCTGCTTCGTTTGTTTTTGAAACCAGAACCCGTTTTAGCCTGACGCCGGAACAATTGTTTGCGCTGAACGAACATAAATTAAAAGCGATTCACGAGTTCATTACTGACAGCAGAGGTCAGGAGCCCCATTATGGCTAATATCTTGCATTCATCGATTAAGAATAGGGAAGAAATTGTTAACTCTCTGGGAACTGAAAAAGATGTGGTGCATCTCTCTTTCGGTATCAATGACAGTTATGCTCGCGGAATGGGCATTGCTGTGTTCTCAGTTCTGGAAAACAACCCTGATCTGCGCTTTCATGTTCATTTATTCGGTACAACACTAAGCAATGAGAGCATTAGCCGAATCATTGAGTTAGCGAAGATGTTTCCCCTTGCCGTCACCACCTATACCTTCAAAGATGAGGCGTTCCAGGGGTTGCCGATGGTTGGCCGTTACACACACGCCATCTATTACCGGTTATTTATTCCTCTCATCCTCGCTGATATCACAGATAAAGTGATTTATCTGGATGCTGATACGCTATGTGTCGGTCAGTACAATGACCTGATCACCCTGGATATCAGTCAACATACGTTATGTGCAGTAAATGATGAAAAAAGGGCGCGAGCTAAACTTTGCCCGGTGCTTAAACTGACTTCTGGTAATTATTTCAACTCCGGATTTCTTTATATCAATATCGAAAAATGGGTTGCCAGAGACACCACCAACCGGGTGATTAATGAGCTTCGCGAAAACGGGGATAAATTTAAATTCCCTGATCAGGAAGCTCTGAATGTCGTGCTGGAACACGAAACCCTGCTACTGCCTAAAGAATATAATTATATCGTCGATATCATTTACAAACGCGTAGGCCATGAGAAAGCCCTTCCTGCCGGTGTGATCCTGATTCATTACACTGGAAAATGTAAACCCTGGCACTCGTGGGGAGGAAGTAATGTGGCAGATCTCTATTACTCCTATTATGAGCGCTCCCCATGGAGAGGCATTTCGCTCGATATGCCAGTAAGTTATAAAGAAATGAAACGCTATGCTCGTGTCCTGTGGTTTAAAGGAGACTACTTAAGTAGCGTGAAATGGATGGCTAAGTATATGAACACAAAAGTATTCAGGAAAAGAACACATGATTAACCCTTGGTTATCAGCTATCAAAAAATCGTCATTTGACGATAAGCTTGCTGCACTGTTTTTCTTATTCACCACCATCTCGATTTCTTTTTTTATGCTGTCCGGAGAAGTCACCCGAAACTTTTTCTATATCACGACTTATATCGCAGTTATCTATTTCGTGTACATCACGTTTAAAAAAGATAAAAAAGTCCATTTTTACGTTTTTTCATGGATTGTATTACTGCTCGGTGTTAGCAAATTATTGTGGGTCGCATTGACGACCAATGAACAGTATCCGCTGATTGCTCACCATTATCAGATAAGCGGCAAGCGACTTATCCTGGCGGCCTTTATTCTTTATGCTATAGAGCATAATTTGCACAGATGGAAGATATCGACAGTGACTGTCCGCACGGGCATTGCGATCATGACATTGTTATTTATGATTATCTCCGTCATGCATATCGCGGTTTACCTGAAAACAGGCGAGCGTATCCGAATTAACTCTGACGCACCGACTTCCGGTGCTTATACGTTTACTATTTTCTCATTACTGGTGATGTACAGCCTGAAATTTCATGGGCTAAAACATTACAGGCTTTTTTGTCTGGTGATCATGACCATGACATTTGGCGTTCTGGCAGCAACAGAAACCCGATCAGCGGCAATCCTGTTTACCTTTATTAGCGTCTGTAGTGTGCTCTATGATTTCGCGAAGAGTTCACATACATCAAAAATGATTTATGGCTTCGCCATTGCAGGGCTAATCATTTCTGCTCTTTTATCCGGCCACCCGTATTACAACAAAATCGTTACCCGAATCGATAATCTGCAGAATGAAGTCGCCTCTTACGATGCCGGAGACCGTAATACTTCCGTAGGCGCCCGTTTCTCAATGTGGCGTGCCGGTATCGATGCTTTTGAACATCATCCGTTCGGACAGTCAGCAGACAGCCGGAATGCGCTGGCGACAACCTTCATTAATCAGCATGAAGGGGGAAATCCGGAAGCCTTACGTAATCTGCCTTTCCATTTGCACAATGACATTATTGACACCTTGTCATTACAGGGCATTTTTGGCGGGATTATTATCGTGCTGTTCTTCGCCGTATTATTGTTATATCCCTTTAAACTCGTCCCTAAAGGCTACGAATTCCTGCTTCTTTCAGTACCGGTTATTTATTTCAGTCAGGGCGACTCTCAGTTCTATAATCGCGAGACGCCGTATTTTGTCGTTCTGATCGTGGGTTATCTGCTGATGCTGCGGATGAAGACCCCAGCAGTCTCTGAAAAACAATGATTTTACGTGCCGGGCACTGCGTTCGGCGCGGTTGCTAGCTCTCCTTATTCGTGGAAATTTTGTGTCATGACCCTAACAATACCATCCGAAACCATTAAGCTCAGCGCGATCATCCCTATGTACAACGCAGGGGCGATGTTCCGGGATTTTATGGATTCACTCGTCGCGCAAACGCTGGATAGCCTCGAAATTATCATTGTTAACGACGGCTCGACGGACGGGTCAGAGCAGACAGCACAAGAGTACGCCGCAAAATATCCCCATATTCAGGTTATTACTCAGGAAAACGGCGGGGTTTCGCGCGCACGTAATGCCGGTCTGGAAATTGCCCGGGGCAAGTACGTGACCTTTCCGGATGCCGATGACATCGTCTCTCCGGAGATGTACAAAACGCTGATAGAGATGTGTGAGCAGGATGATCTGGATGCCGCTCAGTGCAATGGTGAACGCTATTTTGTCGGCTCAGAAAAAGTCAAACCGCTCATTCCTGAGGACCGTTTAACCTCAACGGGGGTACTGGATGGGCCGTTGTGGTTGAAAACGGCGCTGGCAACGAACCGGTATTTACATGTTGTCTGGCTTGGCGTCTATCGTCTCGAATTGATTAGAAAACAGGGACTGTATTTTGAACCTGGTTTACACCATCAGGACATTCCCTGGACGACCGAATTCATGTTCAATGCCCGCCGCGTGAGATACACCCAAACGATCCTATACCGCTACTACATTCACGGTCAGTCAATCAGTAATCAAAAACGCACCGGAATGAAGAACGTTGAATATCAAAGACATTATCTGAAAATTGCCAAAATGCTTGATGAGCTGAATGAGCAATATAAAGACCGGATAAAAATTTATCCTGAGTTTCCACGGCAGGTCACACGTGAAGCGCTGACGGTATGCCACTCAGTTCGTCGCGAGCCTGATCCTGCGGCTCAAAAAGCCATGATTGAAGATATTTATACCTCCGGCACACGTAAGATAATGCTCCGTAATGCCCGCGGCCCGAAACAATGGTGGCAACTATTATTGTGGCTAAAGCGCCTGCATAACTTACGCAAAAAACTCGCCTGAGGCCTTTAAGAAAGAGATGATTTCCTTACCCACATAATTCCTTTATAACTATTTCCTAAACGAAGTTATTTACCTTTCTATATCAGGCAGATAAATAACTTCACAGCATAGGATTCTTCACCTAAAATCTATTCACTATATTCTAATATCAGATAATAGAATGCCTAACTCAGAAGCCAAGTACGCAGCCTTTATCCCCAGACGAATTTTGCTGGTGAAACTCCGTCATCACGGAGATATGGTGCTCACAACACCAGTGATAAACAGACTGCGCCAGCATTATCCTGATGCTGAAATTGATGTGCTTCTCTATAAAGAAACCCGCCCTATTCTGAGCGAACATCCGTCGCTTTCACACATTCATGTCATTGACAGAACATGGAAAAAGCAAGGGATCCGCTATCAGTTACAGCAAGAATATCAGCTGCTGAAAGCCGTTCGCGCACGCCATTATGATCTGGTGATCAACCTGGCTGATCAGTGGCGCAGTGCGCTACTTTCTTTGTTTACGGGGGCAAAAGTCCGGCTGGGTTTTGACTATAAAAAACGCCGTTCTCCGGTCTGGCGGGCTGGCCATACAGAGTTAGTGACGACTGAAAATCACAGTATTTTGCATACCGTTGAACAAAATATGTCGATTTTATCTCCGCTTGGGATCCCGGTGGAGAATGCCCAAACCTCGATGCATTATTCAGAAAGTGACAAGGCTTTTTGCCAGCAGTTGCTTCTCAAACATCATGTCACCGGCGGATACATCGTGATTCAGCCGACCTCACGCTGGACGTTCAAATGCTGGGATGATGATAAATTTGCCAGCGTCATTGATGGCCTCGCAGATACAGGTCTTACGATTGTCATGACCGCGGGTCCTGATAAAAAAGAACGGGATATGGTGCGTAAAATCCAGGATCTCACTCACAACCCTCAGGTTATTTCTGTTGCCGGGCAGTTGTCGCTGACGCAACTGGCCGCCATGATTGACGGTGCAAAACTTTTTATCGGTGTTGATTCTGCGCCGATGCACATGGCAGCAGCCCTGAATACCCCCTGCGTGGCGTTGTTCGGTCCGACGAAAATGCAGCACTGGCGCCCCTGGGGCAATAATAATACGACCCTGTGGGCCGGAGATTATGCCCCGCTGCCCGCGCCGGATTCTATCGACACAAAAACCCAACAGCGTTATTTGCATGCTATTCCGGTCAGCGATGTTATTGATGCCGCCAGGAGTTATCTGCATGACTGATTCTGCTGACCAGACAACAAGTATTCGTTTAGCGATTGTCAGACAAAAGTATCGCCCGGATGGCGGTGCAGAACGTTTTATATCCCGTGCGCTGGAAGCGCTGGACGATCAGAATATCGACCTGAACATCATCACCCGTCAGTGGGAAGGCAAGCCTAATCCGAAATGGAAAATTCATCTTTGTAACCCGGCAAAATACGGTCGCGTTTCAAGGGAAAAAGGCTTTGCCGCCGCCGCGCAGCAATGCTGGAAGCAGGAACATTTCGATATCGTTCAAAGTCATGAGCGCATCCCGGGTTGCGATATTTTCCGTGCAGGAGACGGCGCACATCGCGTCTGGCTGGAACAAAGGACACGCGTCATTTCCCCTTTCCAGCGTTTCCTCACCCAAATAAGTCCCTACCACCGCTATGTCCTGCAAGCCGAAGAAGCGATGTTCCATTCGCCGGAATTGAAAAAAATCATCTGTAATTCTGAAATGGTAAAACGCGACATCATGCGTTGTTACGGGGTCGATGAGAGCCGGTTCGAGGTTATTTATAATGCTATCGACTCACAAAAGTTTATTCCTGCAACTGACGAGCAACGCAATGCCTCGCGCGAAACACTTTCTATCCCTGCCGGCGCTGTTGCCCTGATTTATGTGGGTTCAGGCTTCGAGCGTAAGGGGCTTAAACCCGCGATAGAAGCCATTGCCGCCAGTGACCGCTATCTCATCGTTGTCGGACAGGATAAAGACCAGAAGAAGTATGAATCTCTGGCGAAGCAGGCAGGATGTCTGGAAAGAGTCCGTTTCACCGGCGTACAAAACAATGTTATCCCGTTCTATCACGCAGCTGATGGAATGATTTTACCGACGTTGTATGACCCGTTTCCTAACGTCATTCTTGAAGCGATGGCCTGCGGCCTTCCGGTGATCACCAGCCAGACATGTGGCGGTGCTGAATTCATCAGGGAAGGACATGAAGGGTTTGTTTGTGATGCGCTGGATGTGGCAAAACTCATCGAATTCGTGAAGAAAATTCCTTCCCGAAGGGAAAATGCTGAGATGGGAAATGCGGCCAGAGAGCGTATTCTCCCCTATAGCCCCAAAAACCTTTCACAACAATTAGTTGCACTTTATTACTCGTTGCTGGCCTGATGCCATTCGCGCTGACATGATGAGTCGATCACACTTATCTGGTAACATGTGCCCATCTATCCGCCGGGACTATTTTCGCTATATGAAATTGACTTTCCCTTATGCAACGCCTGATAAAAGATGAATATTTTTTATAATATAATCATATATTTAATTCAGCCATTGATTTGGATTCGTTTACTGTTGCGCAGCCGGAAGTCTCCTGCATACCGTAAACGCTGGGCTGAACGTTATGGCTTCTGCAAAGGGAAGGTTGTGTCCGGTGGCATTATGCTGCATTCCGTTTCCGTGGGCGAAACACTGGCAGCCATTCCTTTAGTCCGCGCTTTACGTCATCGCTATCCTTCCTTGCCAATTACCGTCACGACAATGACCCCGACCGGCTCGGAGCGTGTTCAGTCGGCCTTTGGCAAAGGTGTGCATCACGTCTATCTGCCTTATGATCTGGCAGGATCGGTAAATCGTTTTCTTGATGAAGTAAACCCTAAGCTGGTGATTATCATGGAAACCGAGTTGTGGCCGAATTTGATCAGTGCCCTGCACCGTCGCCAGATCCCGCTAGTCATCGCCAATGCGCGCCTTTCAGCCCGTTCGGCAAAGGGATATCAGAAACTTGGCAAATTCATTCGTACCATTTTGCAACGTATCACGCTGATTGCCGCGCAAAACCAGGAAGACGGTGAACGTTTCCTCTCCTTAGGCCTGAAACGAAATCAGCTCGCTGTCACCGGTAGCCTGAAATTCGATATCTCCGTGACACCTGAACTGGCGGCAAAAGCCATTGCGCTGCGCAGTCAATGGGCATCACGCCGTCAGGTCTGGATAGCTACCAGCACGCATGAAGGTGAAGAAACTCTGCTGCTGGAAGCACACAAAGAGCTGCTGAAAGCGCATCCTAATTTGCTGCTGATTCTGGTTCCCCGCCATCCGGAACGTTTCCCGGTGGCCTGTGAACTGACGCGTAAAGCAGGACTTTCATTCATTCAGCGCAGCTCCGGGGAAGTGCCTTCCTCGACCACTCAGGTGGTGATCGGCGATACCATGGGCGAATTAATGCTGCTATACGGCATTGCTGACCTGGCATTTGTCGGCGGCAGTCTGGTCGATCGCGGTGGTCATAACCCGCTTGAAGCCGCCGCACACGCCATCCCGGTACTGATGGGGCCGCACACCGTTAATTTCAAAGACATTTGCGCCAAGCTGGCTCAGGACGACGGTCTGATTACGGTGACGGATACGGCATCGCTGGTGAAAGAAATTTCGACCCTGCTGACTGACGAAGACTATCGTTTGTATTATGGGCGTCACGCCGTTGAAGTTCTGCATCAAAATCAGGGGGCGTTACAACGTCTGCTGCATTTACTGGAGCCTTATCTGCCTGTCCGGAGTCATTAATGGCTGATAAAAAACGTTTATCCGTTGTACTGATTGCGCGTGATGAAGCCGGTTTGTTGCCGGAATGCCTTGAATCAGTCGAATGGGCGGATGAAATTATTCTGCTCGACTCCGGCAGTAAAGATGCAACTCAGGATGTCGCACGCAGTTTTGGCGCGAAAGTATTTCAAAATACTGACTGGCCGGGGTTCGGCAAACAACGCCAGCGGGCACAAAGTCACGCCACCGGCGACTATATATTGATGATCGATGCCGACGAGCGTGTAACGCCGGAATTGCGCCAGTCGATTGAAAATGTCCTGAATACTCCGCAGGAAAACACCGTTTATAGCCTCGGGCGCAGTAATCTTTTTCTCGGAAGATTCATGCGCCACAGCGGCTGGTATCCGGATCGCGTGAACCGGTTGTATCCTTCCACATTCAGTTATAACGACGATCTGGTTCATGAATCACTGAACACCGGCAGTGCCGCGGTGGTGCCATTGCCAGGCGATCTCCAGCATCTCACCTGTCGTGACCTTTTCGCTTTCCAGCGTAAACAGCTCAGTTATGCGCAGGCGTGGGCAGAACAACGTCATCAGCAAGGGCGTAAGTGCAGCTTCTTCTCGATTATTTCGCATACGCTGGGTGCATTCATGAAAACCTGGATCCTCCGCGCTGGCTTTCTGGATGGTAAGCAGGGGTTGATCCTGGCAGGCGTCAATGCACAATATACCTTCAATAAGTATGCCGCCCTGTGGGCACTCAGCCATCAACTGCAAAAGTGAGCCGTCATGAGCACTAAGGCAATTTATCCCGGCACGTTCGACCCGATGACCAACGGGCATCTTGATATCGTCACACGTGCGGCACTGATGTTTGACCATGTTATTCTTGCGATTGCGGCCAGCCCAGGCAAAAAACCGATGTTCTCGCTGGATGAGCGCGTGGCGCTGGCGACACAAGTGACGTCGCATCTGGATAATGTTGAAGTGATTGGCTTCAGCGATCTGATGGCGAATTTTGCCAAAGCTCAGGACGCTAACGTGCTGGTTCGTGGTTTACGCGCGGTGTCTGATTTTGAATATGAAATGCAGCTTGCGAACATGAACCGGCATTTACTGCCGACGCTGGAAAGTGTGTTCATGATGCCATCGAAAGAATGGTCGTTTATCTCTTCTTCTCTGGTCAAAGAAGTGGCACGCCACGGTGGCGACATCACGCCTTTCCTGCCACAGGTTATCACTCAGGCACTGATGGAAAAAATCAGCGCCTGAATCAAGCGTTAACGCTGGCAGTTCGGGCAGAAAAACGTGGTGCGCTGAGCGTGTTTCTTACTCTCAATTGGCGTACCACATGCCCGGCAAAGCTCGCCAGCCCTTCCATACACCTGCAATTCTTGCGCAAAATATCCCGGCTTTCCATCTGACTGTAAAAAGTCCTTCAGCGTCGTCCCGCCCTGTTCAATCGAACGCAACAGTACTGCTTTGATGGTTCTGACCAGCAACTCCGCTTCATCACGTTTGAGCGAATGCGCGGGTCTGTCAGGTGAAATCCCGGCAACAAATAAGGATTCACTGGCATAGATATTCCCCACGCCGACCACCAGTTTGTTGTCCATCAGCCAGGGTTTGATTGGTGATTTTTTCGTACGGCATTTCTCAAACAGATAATCTGCCGTGAAATCTTCGCTCAGCGGTTCAGGACCGAGATGCGCCAGGACATTGCTGGCCGCCAGATCAGAAGACCATAACCAGGCACCAAAACGCCGAGGATCGGTATAACGCAACACGTGGCCGGTATCCATCACCAGATCAACGTGGTCATGTTTGTCCGGCTCAGTCTCTTCCGGCAACACCCGCAAACTGCCAGACATGCCCAGATGAATGATGATCCATCCGGTTTTCAGCTCGACCAGCAGATACTTTGCCCGGCGCTGAACACTCAGAACAGGCTGATCGCTTAACGCTAAGATCTCCGCCGAGACAGGCCAGCGTAAACGCGGATTGCGTACGACGGCATGGAGTATCGTGTGACCTTTCAGATAGGGTTCAATCCCTCTGCGGCTGGTTTCAACCTCAGGTAATTCCGGCATTAATTTCTCCCTTAGCAGAATCGTGTTCAGAGTGTGTCGCAGACACCGACATCAGGCAAATAAAAGTCGCTGTGAATGGAAATCCCGAAATTCAGGCAATAAAAAACCCGGCCGGAGCCGGGTTTTTAGCAATCCACTAAAATTATTTAATTTTAGCTTCTTTGTAGATCACGTGTTGACGGACAACTGGATCGAATTTCTTCAGTTCCAATTTTTCCGGCTTAGTACGCTTGTTCTTCGTGGTGGTATAGAAGTGACCAGTACCAGCAGAAGAAACCAGCTTGATCTTCTCGCGAACACCTTTAGCCATGATGCAGTTCCTTAATACTTCTCACCGCGGGCACGCAGATCGGCCAAGACCGTCTCAATACCCTTCTTATCAATAACACGCATACCTTTAGCAGATACACGCAGAGTTACAAAGCGCTTCTCAGCCTCAACCCAAAAACGGTGGGAGTGCAGGTTCGGCAGAAAACGGCGTTTGGTCGCGTTCATTGCGTGGGAACGGTTGTTACCGCTCACCGGGCGCTTGCCAGTAACTTGGCAGACTCGGGACATGTCTATTCTCCAAAAATCAAATCAGCTCGAGCTTCGTATAGGGTATGGCCGCCTCGTCAGGCTTTTAGAGCCCATCTCAGCAAACTCCACTGAGAACCGACTCACTGTCGTCGGGTAAAAACCAATTCATCAGGTTAGAAACCTGCTGAGATAGGCTCTTATCGCCAAACCCAAGATTCTCAAAGGTGGCGTAGTATACGCTCTGTAGCGTAAGTGCTCAAGTCCCGAACAGCTAAAGATCCCAAAGGATCTTCAAAAAACAAGGCTAAATCCAACCACGCTCGGCAAAAGATACCGTTTCTCCGTGACCTACAACCAAATGGTCGAGGACACGAATCTCAAGCAGCTGGCACGCTCGAATAATCTGTTCAGTCACTTTTCTGTCCATCAGGCTGGGCTCAGCCCGACCGGATGGGTGATTATGCGCCAGAATTAGGGCTGCCGCATTAACCTTCATCGCACCACGAACAATTTCGCGGGGATACACTTCTACGTGCCCAATAGTACCAGCAAACATCTCCTCATGGCGAATAACGCGATGCTGGTTGTCGAGAAAAAGTACCAGAAACACCTCTCTTTCCCGGAAAACGAGCAAATTCTGCAAATATTCTCTGATAACCTCCGGGCTGAGCATCGCATTTTCAGCACTCAAATGACGCAAATAGGCTCGACGTGATAATTCGGAGACCGCGACCAGCTGGGAAAACTTGGCGACGCCCATCCCTTTCGTGCGGGCCATCGCGTCAAAATCGGCCATCAGCAACTGATGCAATGAACCGAACTCTTCCAGCAGATTCTTTGCCAGTTCCATCACATGCAATCCCCGGCATCCGGTGCGCAGGTAAATCGCCAGCAGCTCCTGATCCGTCAGCTCTTTCGCACCTTGCTGCAATAATTTCTCCCGCGGCGGCATCACGCCCGGCCAGGGCTCTTGTCGTTTCGTCATCCTGACTCCTTAATTGACCAGGATTGTGGCACAACGCCATAGCCGTCGTGATTTCCACCGGGTCAGCTTGCGAGACATTACGCAGAATTTTTATTGCTCCGGTAACGGAGCATCGCCAATAGCTGTCATCATTGCGCGTTATGCTAAAATGTCGCTTCTTCCAGCTTTCAACCAATCGGACAATGATGATGACGGGACTTTCCGGCAAACATATTGTGCTCGGTATCAGCGGTGGTATCGCTGCCTATAAAGCACCAGAACTGGTACGTCGCTTACGTGAAAGAGGCGCTGAAGTTCGCGTCGTTATGACAGAAGCGGCGAAATCCTTTGTGACTCCGCTGAGCCTGCAGGCTGTTTCTGGCTATCCGGTTTCCGACGACCTGCTTGATCCCGCAGCTGAAGCGGCAATGGGTCACATTGAGTTAGGAAAATGGGCTGATTTAGTGATTATCGCCCCCGCCACGGCGGATTTGCTGGCCCGCATGAATGCCGGTATGGCGAATGATCTGCTGACGACGGTTTGTCTGGCGACAGCCGCGCCGGTCGCGGTGCTCCCTGCGATGAATCAGCAAATGTATCGCGCTGCCGTCACGCAGGAAAATCTGCAAAGCCTGGCGGCGCGGGGCACGTTGTTGTGGGGCCCTGACAGCGGCAGTCAGGCTTGTGGCGACGTAGGTCCGGGACGCATGCTCGATCCGCTGGTGATTGTTGATATGGCAAACGCGCATTTCTCTTCGCGCAACGATCTGGCCCATCTGAACATTATGGTGACCGCAGGTCCGACCCGTGAGCCGCTGGATCCTGTCCGCTTCATCAGTAATCACAGTTCCGGCAAAATGGGTTTTTCGATTGCCAAAGCCGCCGCTGAACGCGGTGCGCAGGTTACGCTAATCGCCGGACCGGTCACTCAGCCGACACCGCCTAACGTCCGCCGGATTGATGTGGAAAGTGCGCTGGAAATGCAAAAAGCGGTGCAGCTTTCTGCGGGTTCTCAGCATATTTTTATTTCCTGCGCTGCCGTGGCTGATTACCGCGCAGAAATTATTGCTGATGAGAAAATCAAAAAGCAAGGCGATGAAATCACTGTGAAAATGGTGAAAAACCCCGACATTGTCGCGGGCGTTGCCGCCATGACAGAGAACCGGCCATACGTTGTGGGGTTTGCCGCTGAAACCCAGAATGTGGAAGAATACGCGCGGCAAAAAAGGATCCGCAAGAATCTGGATCTGATCTGCGCTAACGATGTTTCACTTGCCGGGCAGGGTTTCAACAGTGATTCCAATGCCCTGCATCTTTTTTGGCAGGACGGGGATAAAATTTTACCGCTCAGCGATAAGTCCCTGCTTGGTCAACGTTTATTAGAAGAGATTGTCAGCCGTTATGATGAAAAAAATCGACATTAAAATTCTCGACCCGCGCATCGGTTCGACTTTCCCTTTACCGGCTTACGCAACACCAGGGTCTGCGGGTCTGGATTTACGCGCCTGTCTGGACGCGTCTGTAGAACTGAAACCGGGCGAAACGACGCTGCTGCCAACCGGTCTGGCTATCCATATTGGTGATGCTAATCTGGCGGCGGTGATTTTGCCGCGCTCCGGTCTGGGCCATAAACACGGCGTCGTGCTGGGCAATCTGGTCGGTCTTATCGACTCTGATTATCAGGGCCAGCTGATGGTATCGGTATGGAACCGCGGTCAGACCACATTTATTATTGAACCGGGCGAGCGCATTGCTCAGATGGTATTTGTCCCTGTGGTTCAGGCAGAATTCAATCTGGTGGAAGATTTTGACGCCAGTGAACGCGGCGAAGGGGGCTTTGGCCACTCAGGTCGCCAATAAGAACCTGTTCAGCACCGCAGATTTTGACGCGATATTGAACAGATCCTTATCACTATCAGACCGTAACAACGCGAAGGGAACGAAATAAGCCGCAGGATCACAGCGATTCATGCGGCAGTTGTGCGGTTTCTCCATGGTTTTAGCCGTTTTTTAGCAAGGGTCTATTCAGACATGGCAGAGAAAGAAACGACAAAAAGGAACAGGCGCGAAGAGATTTTGCAGGCGTTAGCGCAAATGCTTCAGTCCAGCGATGGCAGCCAGCGGATCACAACGGCAAAGCTTGCCGCCAGTGTAGGTGTTTCAGAAGCAGCTCTTTACCGTCATTTTCCCAGTAAAACGCGGATGTTTGACAGTTTAATCGAGTTTATCGAAGACAGTCTGATCACTCGTATCAATCTCATCCTGCAGGATGAAAAAGATACGCTAAACAGAATCCGTCTGATTTTGCTGCTGATTTTAGGTTTTGCCGAACGTAATCCGGGATTAACCCGCATCATGACCGGTCATGCCCTGATGTTTGAACAGGACCGCCTGCAAGGTCGCATCAACCAGCTGTTCGAGCGAATCGAAGCGCAATTGCGTCAGGTTTTGCGGGAAAAGAAAATGCGTGAAGGCAGCGGGTTTATCAGTGATGAAACCCTGCTCGCCAGCCAGTTACTGGCATTTTGCGAAGGGATGCTGTCACGCTTTGTACGCTCTGAATTCAAGTACAAACCGACGCAAGACTTCGATACCCGCTGGCCGCTTATCTCCGCTCAGTTGCAATAAAAACACGACGCAGCGACAAATGTCAGATATCAAAAAGGGCCGAAAGGCCCTTTTGTTTTTCCGTTACGGCTGAATCATTTTTCCATTTTTATCCAGCATCGCAGTCAGTAATGCCGACCCGTCTTCCCCTACCCGAAATGCACCATAACGCGCGCTGGCGAAACGCTCACCGTGACTTTCCTGGAAAAAGTAAGCATCAGTCCCCACAGTCAGCATTCCGGACTTCATGTGATAGTTAACCCGCAGTTCATCAGGCTTCAAAGGCTCACCACTATCAAACCGCGCCTGAGTCACCTGCCGCTGTACATTAACGGTCACAATAATTTTGCCACTGACAGGCAGACACGGGGTCTGTGGAACAGAATCACAAACCTGACGTTGCTGGTAAAACTCCTCCTGCAAAGATCGCGTTATGGAATAATTGAGAGCCATGTAATCCCCCTGCATCAGGGAACGCGGATCAACCGGCGCAAGCTGCAATATCATCACCGCGCCCTGTTTAAGCACCTGCTCTTTTTGCCAGATACCCGTATTCACTGCGGTCAGCGTCAGCAGTATCACCAATCCTGCCAGCCATTTTCTCAGATTACCGGTTCGCATAAGTTTGCTCCTTACGCGCGGAGATCAGCTTTTTGGCTGCAAATACCAGCGCCAGCAACACCACGCCTGTGACAAACATCAGAAGAGATTTATGCAATAAGCTGACGCCGAGGAAGTAATACCAGTCAATGACATACAGCGCCAAAAAACAGCCGCTCGCGGCTAAAATCCCCTGACTTCCCTGATAACGGGCCATCAGTAACAACCACAGGCCCAGGCCGATCCCCGGAGCATAAAAGACTGCGGCACCACACAAAACCGCCGCCGCCAGATACAGCATTGCTGATGGCGTCTTTTTCACCCCAGTCTGATATAAACACCCCAATATTAAACCTGCGGCAATGCCTGCGCCGGTACCCTGCGAAAGAGTGAAATACCCTGCTGGCTGCCAGAAAAAATCGAAGAGAAGCGAGGAATTAATACCGGAAAAACACTGCAATATCAGGCCGGAAGGAATACCCCAGAGGAAAGGAGAAACCGCATCAGCCCATGATGTGGCTTTTAGATTAATTTGTTCTCTGATAATCCACAGCCAGAAAATCACTATGGCAGCGACCAGCGCTGAAACTGCCCAAAAACTGGCGGCCTGCGGTAAATACATGCCAGCCAGCAAATTGCCGGAAAGGATTAGCAAAAATGTCAGCGCGGTTATCGCCATAAAGCGGAAAGTACGATCAGGCATCGCCAGCGCCATCAACGCAAGCACCGGCAATGAACAGAGCGAGCCCACCAGGAAAGACATTTCCCAACCAGGCTCAAAGAGAATATAGAAACCAAAACAGAGGCCACAGGTTGCGGCTATTGCCCATGCCAGCCCGATATGATGCTTGCTCACGCCCTGTACGCGCAAAAGTCCGCCCGCGACAAAGGCAAGGAGCAGCGAAGGGATAATCACCGTGGCAGCGTTGGGATCATTGAGCAGGCCGACAACATACAGCACCAGCATCAGCAGAAGTAAAATAATCATCGCCGCCACCCAGCCACCGATACCCAGCGTCAGCCGCAGATACCAGGGAAGGTGAGAGGAGTGATCGTATTGCTGAATCTCTTCAATTTGCGTCTGATTAAGCAAATTATGCTGACGTAATTGCTCCGTCAGTAAAGCGATCTCCGTGGAGGAGACCTCGACCGGCTGGCGCTCATAGAGTTTACGCCGCCAGTAGAGCATCAGGGCACCACATCCCGCCAGCCATAAAGCCATCAGACAGCCCAGCATAAACAGGCCACCCACATCGTAAGAACTGTCGAACATTTGCATGATCAATACGCATCCAACGGCAGCCAAACTGACCGCCCCCAGCGTCAGCATGCAAAGATCGGGATGGCGATAGCGGTAGAAGAGGTATCCCGCCAGCAAAACAACCAGCCATAACGCGGTAATAAAGGGATAATGGTTACCGTAGCTCCAGCCGGATATATTTCCCGCCACGATGGACGTCAGCATCAACAGCAGAAAACCAGCCATCACGCGGGAGAACCAGCGACTGGCGAGCCAGGACTGAGGATTATGTTTTAGGGTCCGCAGGGCAAGCACTTCACGCGTAACCAGACACAATATCTGCACAATCAGATAGCTGTAGAGCGCAGTTGCAGGGAAATAGTCGAGACCGTCAAATGCCGCGCTGTCCAGCAAAGACATTGACACCGTAGCGTAATAGAGCTGAAACGTAAGATTGGCAAGTAACCAGGAGCAGAACCACAGACTGTTCTGTCGGGCGATGAGGGCTAAAGGCAGGAAAACAAACAACCAGGCTCTGAACAACTCCCAGCTGTCGGCGCCCGTCTGATAAATCTGGCCATAGAGGGCAAACAGCGCACCAAAACTGAGGCCGGCGGCCAGCAAGGCGCTGCGTGCAAGTCCGTCATACCAGCGCCACCAGACTACGACGGCAAGCGCAACGATCAACAACTCTGCCAGCGCAAATTTTGCCATCTTCGGCATATTTACCCAGTTCCAGGCGACAAAAAAGACGGCACCCGCGACCAGCGACAACAAACCCAGTAGCGAGAGTAATGGGACCAGAAATTTTCGCCATTCTGGATAATCAGGCCGGACACCAAAAAAATCATAAATACGCTGGCATTCCGCTGGCGTCAGGATGCGGCTTCTGACCAGGTGCTGCGTCTGGCGACAGAGAAACTCTGCCGCCCGGGAAGGCATCCATGCTTTGCTGCCCGCTTCAATTTGTGTCATGACATCCCTGCCTTATCAAGTTTTACCCGATATTAAACGCCATACTCCTGCCGGTAAGCCCGCACAGCAGCCAGATGGTCAGCCATTTCCGCTTTTTCTTCCAGATATTCAATCAGGTCGGCCAGCGTAATAATTGAAATCACTTTGCAATGATAGTCGCGTTCAACTTCCTGAATGGCGGAGATATCTGCGCGTCCGCGTTCCTGACGGTCCAGAGAAATCAGCACACCTGCCAGAGTGGCGTTATTGGCATTGATGATTTCCATCGATTCACGGATAGCCGTCCCGGCGGTGATCACATCATCCACCAGCATGACGCGCCCCTGCAACGGACTGCCTACCAGCAAACCGCCTTCGCCGTGGTCTTTGGCCTCTTTGCGGTTAAAGCAGTATGGCACATCGTGCTCATGGTGCTCAGCCAGCGCAACCGCCGTGGTCGTCGCGATTGGGATCCCTTTATAAGCCGGGCCAAACACTAAATCGAAATCAATTTTAGAATCCACCAATGCTTCGGCATAAAAACGTCCCAGTAACGCCAGATCACGGCCGGTATTAAACAAACCAGCATTGAAGAAGTAAGGGCTGATGCGTCCTGACTTCAGGGTAAATTCGCCGAATTTCAAAACCTGTTTGTTCAGTGCGAACTCAATAAACTGGCGCTGATAGGCTTTCATTGATGGTCTCCTCGATAATGTCTTATTTCTAATTGTCAGCCCGCAGGCCATAAAAAAGGCGACTTCTCAGTCGCCTTAAAAAATTATTCCGCCAGCGCCGCTTTCTGCGCCTGGAAGATAGTGTCGATGCCCCCTCGGGCGAGGGCCAGTAAACCGAGTAGCTCCTCATGACTGAATGGCTCGCCCTCTGCGGTGCCCTGCACCTCAATCATGCGCCCATCTTCCATCATCACGACGTTCATATCGGTTTCAGCTGCCGAATCTTCAACATACTCAAGGTCACACAGCGCTTCGCCTTTAACGATACCGACAGACACCGCGGCAACCATGCCTTTCATCGGGTTAGCTTTCAGTTTACCCGCAGCCACCAGCGCATTCAGCGCATCGGCCAGAGCCACACACGCACCAGAGATGGACGCAGTACGCGTACCACCGTCAGCCTGCAACACGTCGCAGTCGAGGGTAATGGTGAACTCACCCAACTTTTTCAGATCGACAGCAGCACGCAGGGAACGGGCAATCAGACGCTGAATTTCCAGCGTACGGCCGCCTTGCTTGCCTTTTGCAGCTTCACGCGCATTACGCGTGTGGGTAGAACGCGGCAACATGCCGTACTCAGCGGTGATCCAACCTTGTCCCTGACCTTTCAGAAAACGCGGAACACCTTCCTCCACCGTGGCGGTACACAGCACTTTGGTATCACCAAACTCCACCAGCACGGAACCTTCAGCGTGTTTAGTGTAATGGCGGGTCAGTGTTACGGGGCGCACTTGTTGTGCATTTCGGCCTGCTGGACGCATGGATAGTTCTCCGGGTCGCGAATCATGTTTGGCTGCGCATTATACGGACTTCGCGAGGTAATGCCTATCATGACCGGCACGGCACGGCTATAATCGCTGCATCTTTACATTAACAGGTACGCATACATGATCAGAAGTATGACCGCTTATGCCCGACGCGAAATTAAGGGTGACTGGGGCAGCGCAGCGTGGGAACTCCGCTCGGTAAACCAACGTTATCTCGAAACTTACATCCGTCTGCCCGAGCAATTCCGCAGCCTGGAGCCGGTCGTCCGTGAGCGTATTCGTTCTCGCCTGACCCGCGGTAAAGTCGAATGTAATCTGCGTTTTGATCTCGATCCGGGCGCACAGAGCACATTGCAGCTCAATGAAAAGCTGGCTAAACAGCTGGTTGAAGCCGCGCAATGGGTAAAAATGCAAAGTGACGAAGGTGAAATCAATCCGCTGGAAGTTCTGCGCTGGCCGGGCGTCATGCTGGCCGAAGAACAGGATCTGGATGCTATCAGCAACGAATTACTGGTGGCTCTGGAAACTGCGCTGGACGATTTCATCAGCGCCCGTGAAAGCGAAGGTGCCGCGCTGAAAACCATGATCGAGCAACGTCTCGACGGTGTCAGTGCTGAGGTGATCAAGGTTCGTGCCCAGATGCCAAACATTTTGCAATGGCAGCGCGAACGTCTGGTCAGCAAGCTGGAAGATGCCCAGGTACAGCTGGAAAACACCCGTCTGGAGCAGGAACTGGTGCTGATGGCGCAGCGTGTTGATGTAGCAGAAGAGCTGGACCGTCTGGAAGCACACGTCAAAGAAACGCACAAAATCATGAAGAAGGAAGAAGCCGTTGGCCGTCGTCTTGATTTCATGATGCAGGAATTTAACCGCGAGTCGAATACGCTGGCGTCTAAATCCATCAACGCCGATGTCACGACTTCCGCCATTGAGCTGAAAGTATTGATCGAGCAAATGCGCGAGCAGATCCAGAATATCGAGTAAATATTCGCCTCACGCACAAAAAACGCCTCCGGTCATCACAACCCGAGGCGTTTTTTTATGCTTTAACAGCGAGGGAAATTAGTTTTCCCAGCGTTTCAGCAGTACGCAGGCGTTCACGCCACCGAAACCGAAGCCGTTTGACAGGGCATAGGTAATCTCATGTTTCTGCGCGGTATTACCGACAATGTTCAGACCTGCAGCTGCTTCATCTTTGTTTTCCAGATTCAGCGTCGGAGGAACAATCTGGTCACGCACGGCCAGAATGGTGAAGATGGTTTCCAGACCACCAGCCGCGCCCAGAAGATGCCCGGTCGCAGATTTGGTGGATGTCACCGCCAGCTTACCGTCGGTGCCGAACAGGGTTTTAATCGCATTGATTTCACCCAGATCCCCCACCGGGGTAGAGGTGGCATGAGCATTCAGGTGCTGGACATCTGAAGGCTGGATACCCGCCTGACGCAGCGCGATTTTCATGGCGCGACCCGCGCCGTTACCATCTTCCGCACCGGAAGTCATATGGTAAGCGTCACCGCTGGTGCCGTAACCGACAATCTCAGCAAGAATTTTCGCACCACGGGCTTTCGCGTGTTCCAGCTCTTCAATCACCAGCATGCCCGCACCTTCGCCCATGATGAAACCATCACGCGCGCTGTCGAACGGGCGGGAAGCTTTTTCCGGATGATCTTCATGGCCGGTGGACATCGCTTTCGCCGCAGCAAAACCACCCAAACTCACAGTATCGATAGCCGCTTCTGCACCGCCACAAAGCGCAACATCCGCTTCGTCATTACGAATCAAACGTACAGCATCGCCAATCGCCTGGACACCTGCCGCGCAAGCCGTTACCGGTGCGCCAATCGGGCCTTTGAACTGATGCTTAATGGAAACCTGACCAGACGCCAGATTCACCAGGAATGAAGGGATCGTGAACGGGGACAAACGCTTAGCGCCACGGCTATCGTTAGTACGTACAGCATGCGCAATCGCCGGGAAACCACCAATACCGGAACCGATTACCGTTGCGGTACGTTCCTGCTGTTCCTGCGTTTCTGCTTTCCAGCCCGCATCAGCAACGGCCATATCAGCAGCAGCCATCGCGAATAGAATGAAACGGTCCATTTTTTTCTGATCTTTGGGCACCACGAACTGGTCCGGATCGAATCCTGACTCAGGGTCCTGTTCTTTGGTTTGTACCTGACCACCAATTTTCACGGACAGGGTTTCAACAATCTCTTCCGGTAAAACTCGGATACCGGACTGACCGGCCAGCAGGCGCTTCCAGATCGTTTCGATATCACAGCCCAGAGGACTCACAGCCCCCATGCCGGTTATAACTACTCGACGATGAGACATAAATATTCCTCTCTGTCTGTTTAGGACTTAAGTTTCTGCGGGCGCTTTGATGAACCGGCCAGAAACGGGTTTCTGATAATAAGGCTGACAGTATGTGACGAATTACGATTTTGTAAACCCGTAACCAAAAATTTCGTTATGGCTATTTTGCCAGACTGCGCAGAACCAGGCTGGTAATCGCCTGAACGCGCTCTTCCAGTTGTTCCGGCGTTTTTTGTTCCAGCAACAACGGGTGCGAAAACGGCGTGGTCACGCTGGTGATCGCCATGCAAACCTCATCCAGCGGCGTTTTACGCTCAAACTCACCAGATTCGCGCCCGTCTGTGACCACTTTCTCAACAATGCTGTACATCATTGCCCGGTGATTTAGTGTCGATTTCCATTGCTGAGCCGCTGCTGTCGCGGCCAGATCATGTAATTTCCGATCCTGGAAAAAGAGATCCAGACTACGTGTCAGCAGCGTTTTAAAAATAGATCTCAGGCGCAGAGTCGCACTTTGGTCGCTTTGTGCAATCAACAGGAGTGCTTCATCTATCTGCCCAACACGTTGCGAGCAAATAGCTTCGCCAATAGCCTGTTTAGACTCAAAAAACTTATAGATATAAGCACTTGAAACGCCAATCGATTTTGCCAGATCGGCAACCGACGTTTTGGCAAACCCATAAAGGCGAAAGTGCTCGAAAGCAGCATCAATGATTTGCTCACGCCGTTCGTGCCCGGCAGGTCCACGCTGTGTTAACGCAACCGGAATATCGGGTTTCATACACGCCTCCGGGCAGATAAAACTATTATGCATTGCGTCAATGAGTGACGATTTTAAATAATCGTAACTTATAAACAGAGAAAATTCACCTCTGATAAGAATGTCGGGCGTACATTAAAGAGTAAAAGGAAGGTTAAAGTAACGAGCAATTGCGATTTTTCTAATCTAAAATAACCCGACATTCTTACCCACCCTTTTACACAGGCAAGTTTCAGGGGTAATCGCATTAGATTTAGTAATTTCAAAATCAATGCAAAAGAAAAACTCAGTCGAGAGGCAATGGGAAACTCATTACTCTACGCGGCTATCGCTTTCTCATTACTGATTCGTCTGGCGCATATCGATGTTACTCACTGTTCTTTATATTATTGGGATCACCGCAGAGGCTATGACCGGTGCTCTTGCTGCCGGGCGGCGTAAAATGGACTCCTTTGGCGTCATTATTATCGCATCAGCGACGGCAATTGGTGGCGGCTCTGTCCGCGATATGCTGCTGGGGCACTATCCTTTGGGGTGGGTTAAGCATCCGGAATACATTGTCATTGTGGCCGTCGCCGCACTCATGACCACCTGGCTTGCACCGCTTATGCAACACCTGCGCCGGCTCTTTTTGGTACTGGATGCGCTGGGGCTGGTGGTGTTTTCTATTATCGGAACACAAGTGGCGCTCGATATGGGACATGGTCCTATCATCGCTTCGGTTTGCGCAGTCATCACCGGCGTTTTCGGTGGCGTCCTGAGGGACATGATGTGTAATCAGATCCCACTGGTCTTCCAGAAAGAGATATATGCAGGCGTTTCATTTGCCTCTGCCTGGGTGTATATCGGCCTGCAATATTTCTCGTTACCGCACAATCTGGTGGTAATCATTACCCTGCTGGTCGGGTTTATTGCTCGCCTGATTGCATTACGGTTCCGCCTTGGATTGCCTGTCTTCAATTATCCGCATTCGGACCATTAACCCGGTTTTTATAGCTCACTGAAAGGCAGGCAAATGCGCCTGCCTTAACGCCCCGGCGATTGCCATCACCTGCGGGTGATGAATAAACTCAAAAATCTGGTTCGCCCGCGTTTTCCCGATTCCTGCTTTTGCTTCCCACTCCGGCGAGGTCATTGCTTTCAGCTGGTTCCAGGAATGCTGGCGCTCTGCAAATTTCAGTGCAAATGTTGGAAATCCCATTGCTGAAAGCCAGTGGCGAAAATCTTTTTCCCGCGTCAGGGAAATCTGGGCCATCAACTTTTGAGCCTGTTTAACACCAATGCCCGGAACCGCAGCCATCTCTTTTTCGGTGATATCTAACCAGCTGACCAGCGAATCAGCAGGACGAGCATCGAGCAGTTTTTGCCAGGTTGCCCCGCCAAATCCGGCCATATCCAGCGCTTCCGGTCCGCTGAGCCAGACCAGCCGGGATAGGAACTGCTGCGCGCAACCAGGCTCAGGCGTGAAACAAGAAAGCGCGTTGTATTGCTGTGGGTCTGGCAGTTGCAGCCCCGTGCGCTCACTCACGCGCCACACAACTTCGTCAAGACGCGGGATCCCTTGCCCGGCCAGTGTAATGGCCACCTGGTCTCCCGGGAGCACATCCCATTTTCTGAAACGATTTATGGATCCCACATTCACCTTATTCACCCATTTGTCGTCCAGCCTGAGGCTTTTCAGATTCAGAATGATGGTGACTTTCCCGCTTCGCCCGATAGTCGTCGTGATACCCGCGACTTCTGTGAGCTGTCTTACCGGTGGATATTTCCACGCCACAGCCCAGGTCGCTGGCTTATTTTTCCAATATTTTCCCGCAGGCTCCTCTTCCTGACGGATGACGACGCCATCGGTCGCAAAAGGCAGTGGCCGGAGAAACCAGGTATCACGCCATTTAGCGACTTCATCAACAGATTTCACGGGCAGGGTGTATTGAGAAACCACAGGAAAACCGAACTGGCTGAGTTTCCCGAGATGCGAGCTCATACTGAGCGGACCATCCGGCCACGACCAGATGAAAATACCCAGCTGATTCAATATGTCAGAGGCCGAAGTGCGCAGCATTGCCCCCGCGACTTTCGATCGTGCATTCACGCCGCCATCAGCACGCTGCTGATGACCGGTCATCTTCAGATAGAGCTCGCCCTGTAACACCAGTTGGGGTGCCAGGTCGGGAATAGTCAGGGGTATAGCCGGAATCAATGCAGCTTTTGCGGTCCAGCTTTGTCCTTTTTCACCATCACCGCGGCTGAGCAACGCGGCGAGTTGCCCGTATCGGTAAATCAGCGTCACTGCTACGCCATCTATTTTGGGCTGCACCCAAAGGTTTTTACGCCCCTTCATCCAGTCTGCAACAGCTTGCTTGTCTTTCATTTTATTCAGCCCGGTATGAGAAACCGGATGAACGGAAATAGCATCTTCTGCGCGGGGGATCACTGGTGCAGGAAGTACCTGACCGGCACATTGCAGCCAAAAACTCTGTTTCTGGCGTAAATTGTCATAGACCGAATCCTCAACCGGGCTGATGCCTGACTGATGGTAAGCGGTGTCCCATTGTGCGAGTTGGGCCGTGAGCTGACGGGTTTCCTTTTCCAGATGTGTCGCTGGCCAGGCAGGACATGCACGCTCAGACAACTCAGCGCTTAGAGAAGAAAAATGGATAAATAACAGACTGATAATGATGAGCTGGCGCATAAGCACCTCCTTGTGGGCGCCAGTAAACGCCGCAGAGATATCTTCCGCCAGTCGCATTTTTGATTCCTGCGAGATGCATTCACCGTTATTTAGTGAGTTGCTGTAACGAAAAGAAATTTTGGAAGACGGCACGTAAATCGACAAAGAAAGGCTATTTTCCCGTGCGAAGTTGCGATGAAATACGTCTGGGCACTGCACCGAATGCGGCGAGCGTGTATACTGTGCGAGAGATCACTCTTCGCATACTTCCTATCAACCCATTCAGTTGAAACGTCATCATGGTTCAAGGCACGCTATATATTGTCTCCGCCCCAAGTGGAGCAGGTAAATCAAGTCTGATTCAGGCTTTACTTAAAACACAACCGCTCTACGACACACAGGTTTCTATTTCTCATACCACCCGTTCAATGCGACCGGGCGAGAAACACAGCGAACATTACTTCTTTGTCTCTAAAGAAGAGTTTCGCGAGATGATTGAACGTGATGCCTTTTTAGAACACGCAGAAGTTTTCGGTAATTACTACGGCACTTCGCGTGAAACCATTGAGCAGGTTTTAGCTTCTGGTGTGGATGTTTTCCTGGATATCGACTGGCAAGGCGCTCAGCAAATCCGGAAAAAAATGCCTCAGGCACGCAGTATTTTTGTATTGCCGCCATCCAAAGATGAGCTTGACCGCCGCCTGCGTGGCCGCGGTCAGGACAGCGAAGACGTTATCGCAAAACGTATGGCACAAGCTGTTGCGGAAATGACGCACTTTGCTGAATACGACTATTTAATTGTGAATGATGATTTTGATCTGGCGTTATCGGATTTAAAAACCATTATTCGCGCCGAACGTCTGCGTCTGAGCCGTCAGCGGCTCCGTCATGACGGATTAATCACCAAACTATTGGCAGACTGAAGTCACTTTCAGTATTATGCCCAGTCTTTCGTCACCCTGTGGAGTAGCACATATATGGCACGCGTAACTGTTCAAGACGCTGTTGAGAAAATTGGTAACCGTTTTGACCTGGTGTTGGTGGCTGCTCGTCGCGCACGCCAGCTGCAATCTGGTGGTAAAGATCCACTGGTCGCTGAAGAAAACGATAAATTCACCGTTATTGCCCTGCGCGAAATCGAAGAAGGCCTGATCACTAATCAGATCCTCGACGTTCGTGACCGTCAGGAGCAACAAGAGCAGGAAGCCGCAGAGATTCAGGCAGTGACTGCCATCGCTGAAGGCCGTCGTTAATTAACGAAACGGATCTCACTTGTATATCTTTGAAAGCCTGAATCAACTGATTCAAAAATACCTGCCGGAGGAGCAAATTAAGCGCCTCGTGCAGGCTTACCTCGTGGCGCGGGATGCGCACGAGGGGCAAACACGTTCCAGCGGTGAGCCGTATATTACTCACCCGGTGGCCGTGGCCTGTATTTTGGCTGAAATGAGACTCGATCATGAGACTCTGATGGCGGCGTTATTACACGACGTTATCGAAGACACGCCTGCAACTTACCAGGATATGGAACAACTGTTTGGCAAGAGCGTTGCTGAGCTGGTTGAAGGCGTTTCAAAGTTAGACAAGCTGAAGTTCCGCGATAAGAAAGAAGCGCAGGCGGAAAACTTTCGCAAAATGGTCATGGCGATGGTGCAAGACATCCGCGTCATTCTGATCAAACTCGCTGACCGTACCCATAACATGCGCACGCTGGGCTCTTTGCGCCCGGATAAACGTCGCCGCATTGCCCGCGAAACGCTGGAAATTTACAGCCCGCTGGCACACCGTTTGGGTATTCATCACCTGAAAACCGAGCTCGAAGAGCTGGGCTTCGAAGCACTCTATCCAAACCGTTATCGCGTCATCAAAGAAGTGGTGAAAGCCGCGCGTGGTAACCGTAAAGAGATGATCCAAAAAATCCTCTCTGAGATAGAAGGCCGTTTAACCGAAGCCGGTATTCAGTGCCGTGTCAGTGGCCGCGAAAAACACCTGTACTCTATCTATTGCAAAATGCACCTCAAGGAACAGCGTTTCCATTCCATCATGGATATCTACGCCTTCCGGGTGATCGTTAAAGACCTCGATACCTGCTATCGCGTGTTAGGGCAGGCTCACAGCCTCTACAAACCGCGTCCGGGTCGGGTCAAAGATTACATCGCAATCCCAAAAGCCAACGGCTATCAATCTTTGCATACCTCACTTATCGGCCCGCACGGCGTGCCGGTTGAAGTGCAGATCCGTACTGAAGATATGGATCAGATGGCAGAGATGGGGGTTGCGGCTCACTGGGCTTATAAAGAGAACAGTGAAACCAGCACGACGGCGCAGATCCGCGCTCAACGCTGGTTGCAGAGTTTGCTTGAGCTGCAACAAAGCGCAGGCAACTCCTTTGAATTTATCGAGAGTGTGAAATCGGATCTGTTCCCGGATGAGATTTATGTCTTTACCCCGGAAGGTCGTATCGTCGAATTGCCTGCGGGCGCGACGCCGGTCGACTTTGCTTACGCAGTGCATACCGATATCGGCCATGCCTGTGTCGGCGCGCGCGTTGACCGCCAGCCTTATCCGCTTTCACAGCCGCTCACCAGCGGTCAGACTATCGAAATCATTACCGCTCCGGGTGCCCGCCCGAACGCGGCCTGGCTAAACTTTGTCGTTAGTTCACGCGCTCGCGCCAAAATCCGCCAGATGCTTAAAAACCTGAAACGTGATGATTCCGTTTCGCTGGGTCGTCGTCTGCTGAATCACGCGCTGGGTGCCGGTAAAAAACTGTCAGATATTCCGCCAGAAAACATTAAAAATGAGCTGGATCGCATGAAGCTCGTGGCGATGGATGATCTGCTGGCTGAAATCGGTCTCGGCAACGCGATGAGCGTTGTTGTTGCTAAAAATCTGATGGGCGATCAGTCATCAATGGCATCGTCAGGCACGCGTAATCTGCCGATTAAAGGCGCAGACGGCGTACTGATCACGTTCGCAAAATGTTGTCGTCCGATCCCGGGTGACCCGATTATTGCGCACGTCAGCCCGGGCAAAGGTCTGGTTATCCACCATGAATCCTGCCGTAATATTCGTGGCTATCAGAAAGAACCTGAGAAATTCATGGCCGTTGACTGGGATGACCATCAGGAAACGGATCAGGAATTTATCGCCGAAATCAAAGTCGATATGTTCAACCATCAGGGCGCACTGGCGAACCTGACAGCAGCAATTAATGCTGCTCAGTCGAACATTCAGAGCCTGAGCACCGAAGAAAAAGACGGTCGCGTCTACAGCGCCTTTATCCGCCTGACGACTCGCGATCGCGTTCATCTGGCGAATATCATGCGTAAAATTCGTATCATGCCGGACGTCATTAAAGTTACCCGCAACCGAAACTGATTGTTATGACCCCAGAACGTTATGCGCGTATCCGCGAAATGCTTGCGGCCCGACAGCCAGACCTGACGGTCTGCATGGAACAGGTGCATAAACCGCATAACGTTTCTGCCGTCATTCGCACGGCAGATGCCGTCGGCGTTCATGAAATCCATGCCGTCTGGCCTACCACCCGAATGAAAACACTGGTCTCTTCGGCGGCGGGCAGCAACAGCTGGGTTCAGGTCAAAACACACAAAACCATTCAGGAAGCCGTCGCCAAAATGAAGGCGAAGGGTATGCAAATACTCGCTACGAATCTTTCTGAAAAAGCTGTCGATTTCCGTGCCATTGATTACACCCGTCCGACCTGTATCTTACTCGGACAAGAAAAAACGGGTATCACTCCAGAAGCTTTAGCTCTCGCGGACAGCGATATCATCATTCCGATGATCGGGATGGTGCAATCTCTGAACGTATCTGTCGCCTCAGCACTTATCCTGTACGAAGCACAGCGTCAGCGGGAAAATGCCGGTCTGTATCGCCGTGAAACCAGCCTGCTGAGCGAGAAAGAGCAGCAGCGACTGCTGTTTGAAGGTGGCTATCCGGTGCTGTCGAATGTGGCGAAGCGCAAAAAACTGCCACGCCCTTTCATTGACGATCACGGCCAGATTGTTGCCGATGACGAATGGTGGTCTGCGATGCAAATGACGGTTAAAAAAAGATGAAAGGCCGCCTGCTCGACGCCATCCCGCTGACGTCGCTTTCCGGCGTCGGAGCCAGTCAGGCAGATAAACTCGCTAAACTCGGCCTTGAAACTATTCAGGATTTACTGCTTCACCTGCCTTTGCGTTATGAAGACCGTACCCGCCTTTACACCATCAATGATTTACAGCCTGGCATTTTCGCAACTATAGAAGGCGAAGTGCTGCGCAGTGATATCAGTTTTGGCCGCCGCAGAATGCTGACCTGTCAGATAAGCGATGGCACTGGCATGGTGACGTTGCGGTTCTTCAATTTTAACGCCGCGATGAAAAACAGTCTGGCAGCAGGCCGTCGTGTCACCGCGTATGGCGAAATTAAACGCGGCACCATCGGCGCTGAAATCATTCATCCGGAATACCGCATTCAGGGTGAAAACAGTGAAGTGGTTTTGCAGGAATCGCTGACGCCGGTCTATCCGACAACGGAAGGTATTCGCCAGGCAACACTGCGTAAACTGACCGATCAGGCTTTAGAATTACTCGATACCGTACCTATCGCCGAATTATTGCCGGAAGAATTAAGCCGTTCGCTGATCCCGCTTCCTCAGGCGCTGCATTTACTGCATCGCCCGCCGCCAGACATCCAGCTCGCCGATCTTGAGAAAGGTCATCATCCTGCTCAGCGACGCCTGATTATGGAAGAACTGGTGGCGCATAATCTCAGTATGCTGGCCGTTCGCGCCGGTACACAAAGCTATAAAGCACTGCCATTGCACCATGACGATCGCCTGAAAAAACAGTTCCTCGCTTCTCTTCCTTTCAGCCCGACAGGCGCGCAGCAGCGCGTGGTGGCTGAAATCGAGCAGGATTTAGCGAAAAGCTACCCGATGATGCGTCTGGTTCAGGGTGATGTGGGTTCTGGCAAGACGCTGGTAGCAGCTCTCGCCGCACTCTGCGCTATCGCTCAGGGGCAACAGGTCGGATTAATGGCGCCGACAGAATTGCTGGCCGAACAACATGCCAATAATTTCCGTCAGTGGTTTGAACCGCTGGGAATTCAGGTCGGCTGGCTGGCAGGAAAACAAAAAGGTAAAGCCCGGCAGGCGCAGCAAGACGCGATTGCCAGCGGTCAGGTTTCAATGGTGGTGGGCACGCATGCCATCTTCCAGGAGCAGGTTTTGTTCTCGTCACTTTCTCTGGTCATCATTGATGAACAGCACCGGTTTGGTGTACACCAGCGTCTGGCGCTGTGGGAGAAAGGCCTGCAACAAGGGTTCCATCCGCATCAGTTGATCATGACGGCGACGCCTATTCCGCGAACTCTGGCCATGACTGCCTATGCGGATCTTGATACGTCAGTGATCGACGAATTGCCGCCAGGCCGTACGCCGGTAACAACCGTCGCGATCCCCGATACCCGCCGCAGTGATATTATCAGCCGCGTCAAAAGTGCCTGCGAGCAGGAAAATCGTCAGGCTTATTGGGTATGTACGCTGATCGAAGAATCAGAAATGCTCGAGGCTCAGGCAGCCGAAGCCACCTGGGAAGGACTGAAAGAGGCCCTGCCAGCGCTCAACATCGGGCTGGTGCATGGTCGCATGAAAGCGCAGGAAAAACAGGCCGTCATGCAGGCGTTTAAACAAGGCGAAGTGCAACTTCTGGTGGCGACGACCGTTATTGAAGTCGGCGTTGACGTACCAAATGCCAGCCTGATGATTATCGAAAACCCGGAGCGTTTAGGACTGGCGCAATTACACCAGCTGCGCGGCCGCGTCGGGCGCGGTGCCGTGGCTTCCCACTGTGTTCTGCTCTATAAAACGCCGCTGAGCAAAACTGCGCAGAAGCGTTTGCAGGTACTGCGTGACAGTCACGATGGTTTTGTCATTGCCCAGCAGGATTTAGAGATCCGCGGACCGGGCGAATTACTGGGTACGCGCCAGACTGGCAGTGCAGAGTTTAAAGTCGCGGACCTGTTACGCGACCAGGCAATGATCCCCGACGTGCAGCGTATAGCGCGCTATCTGCAACAGCAGTTCCCGGATCACGCCAAAGCATTGATAGAACGCTGGCTGCCGGAAAGAGTCAGATACACCAACGCCTGATCCCCTTCTCCACTCTCTCTTATCGTCGAAGCATTATTAAAAATGATGTTTTTGCGCCTTCACATTCATGCAAATTTTAATGTCACCGCAGCTGAACTGCTTTCTTCGTTGGTTATTTGATGACCTTCACAGAGTGAGGCAAAGTCGGTAACCGGTTTCATACCCCATCACTACACTGATGATAATTAAGGCAACCGTGTCTGAACTCTTCAACATAAGGCCAATATTATTATGAGCATCAGCCAGTCACTCTTTAACTTTATAGAACTAAAGATCAGCCCTTTTGCTGCCAGGCTTTCCTCACAACGGCACGTCATGGCAGTACGTGATGGCTTCATTTCAGCAATGCCGTTTATGATTGTCGGCTCATTTTTACTGGTTTTTGTCCACCCGCCATTCTCGCCTGAATCTTCGTGGGGTTTCGCCAGGAGCTGGCTGGCGCTTTCGGCTAAATATGAAGTACAAATTTTGACGCCGTTCAATATGACGATGGGGATTATGTCGATCTACATCGCGGCATCGATTGCCTACAATCTGGCAAGAAGTTACAAACTTGACCCGTTTATGACGGCGATGCTGGCGCTGATGTCTTTTCTGCTGGTTGCTGCGCCGCAGGTTGATGAGAAAATGTCGACCGTCGCGCTGGGTGGCGTGGGCATATTTACCGCCATTCTGGTGGCGATTTATGTGACTGAGCTGACGCGGCTGCTGAAAAAATACAATATTGGCATACGCTTACCTGAACAGGTTCCTTCAAACATTAAGCATTCATTCGATTTGCTGATCCCGATTATTGCGGTGGTGGTGACGCTTTTCCCTTTGAGTTTGCTGGTGCAGTCAGGTTTCGACATGCTGTTACCACAGGCGATTATGGCGCTGTTCGAGCCGCTGATTTCCGCCGCTGACTCACTGCCCGCAGTACTTCTCGCCGTGCTGATTTGCCACCTGTTGTGGTTTGCCGGTATTCACGGTTCAGCCATCGTTTCCGGCATGTTGCAGGCTTTCTGGTTAACCAACCTTGGCCTGAATCAGACAGATCTCGCCGCAGGTTTACCGATGACGCACATCATGACCGAGGCTTTCTGGAATTTCCTGATCGTTATCGGCGGCTCCGGCGCAACCATCGGGCTGGTGTTGCTGTTTTGTCGCAGCAAGTCGGCGCATCTGCGTACAATGGGCAAACTCAGTCTGGTACCCAGCTGCTTTAACATTAATGAGCCGGTGATCTTCGGCACGCCAATTGTTATGAACCCGGTATTTTTCATCCCCTTTCTTCTGGCACCGATGGTGAATGCCGTCATTGCCTACACTGCGGTTAAAACCGATCTTCTGCCGCATATGATTTCACTGGTTCCCTGGACATCTCCGGCGCCGATTGGCGCAGCCTGGGCAATGGGCTGGGATTTCAAAGTGTCGATTCTGGTCGTCATGCTGATGGCACTTTCGATGGTGATTTACTATCCGTTCTTCAAGGTTTATGAAAAACAGCTTATGGCGCAGGAGAAAGCCGCTGAAGCGGAAGAGGTGTTTACGGAAAAGGCAGCACAGTAAGCGATAAATCAGAAGGAAAGGCAGGCACAGAAGCGAAACTTCTGTGCCTGTTTTTTTAACTGAAAGCCGGGAATATTGGCAGCATCAGATACAATTTAATGACGATCGCATTGGCAATATCAATGAAGAATGCCCCAACCATCGGCACAACCAGGAAGGCCAGATGCGAAGGACCAAACTGGTTGGTGATCGCCTGCATATTTGCAATCGCCGTCGGCGTTGCACCCAGTCCGAAGCCGCAATGTCCGGCAGCCAGTACCGCGGCATCATAGTTTTTGCCCATTACGCGATACGTTACGAAAATCGCGTAAAGCGCCATCGCGATGGTCTGTACGATGAGGATTGCCATCATCGGCAAAGCCAGTGACGCCATTTCCCACAGCTTCAGGCTCATCAGTGCCATCGCAAGGAACAACGACAGGCTGACATTACCCAGTACTGAAACGGCCCGGTCGAAAACACGATAAAAACCGAGCCACGCCATGACGTTGCTCAGGATCACACCCACGAACAGAACACAGACAAATGTCGGAATTTCGAAGGCAGACCCCTGAAGCAGGCTGGCAAAGTAAGTTCCAGCCATCAGACATATCGCGATCAGCGCGATCGTTTCCACCATCACCAGCGGGGTGATCATCCGCCCGATGGTCGGTTTTTCAAATGCGCTGGGATCGGCGGCATCTTCCGGTGTGCCGTTTGGTGTTGAAGAATGGCTGACCAGATAACGCGCCACCGGCCCGCCGATGATTCCACCTAACACCAGGCCGAAGGTCGCGCAGGCCATAGCAACTTCCATCGCGTTTTCAAAGCCATAACGTTCGATAAACAGCTTGCTCCACGCCGCACCTGTTCCGTGACCGCCAGAAAGTGTAATCGAACCGGCCAGCAAGCCCATCAGCGGATCAAGCCCCAACATTTTCGCCATCCCGATACCGATGGCGTTTTGCATCAGCAACAGGCCGATAACGACAAAGACCAGAAGAAATAAAGATTTGCCGCCTGCACGCAAGCTGGAAAGATTGGCATTCAAACCAATTGTCGCAAAGAACGCCAGCATCAGGGGCTCTTTAAGGGACATATCAAAGCCGATTTCCAATCCGAACATCTGATTGGCGATCAGCAACAGCAAAGCGACCAGCAACCCGCCGGCAACGGGCTCAGGAATAGTGTATTTCTTTAGAAATTTGACCGACTGGACGCATTTTCGTCCTAAAAGGAGTACCAACGTGGCGGCAACGAGCGTGCCGTAGTTGTCGAGTTGAATCATTGAAAAACTCCATTTTAAAAAAATATCCAAAAATATTATTGAGTTATAAACATCTCATTTAAGTATCATTTCCCCAGAGGCTGAATTAGAAGTCATTAAAGCTGCGATAAGCAAGAAAAACAGATCGTAAATCTCCCCTTAACCCAAACATTCCACCCAAAATTGCCGATAGCAAACGATTGCTTTTGTCGGTGATTTCAATAAAAATGCCCGCTTTGCCGCTTATTGGAATGCCACAACATGAGTTCGCAAACCGCAGAACAAGAAACACAGCAATCTGACCTCTCACGCCAGCAAAAAAGTGAACTGATTTACCGCCTCGAAGATCGTCCGCCACTTCCTCAGACGTTATTTGCCGCCTGTCAGCATTTGCTGGCGATGTTTGTTGCGGTGATCACACCGGCATTGCTGATTTGCCAGGCGCTGGGTTTACCCGCGCAGGACACGCAGCACATCATCAGCATGTCGCTGTTCGCCTCTGGCCTCGCTTCCATTTTGCAGATTAAAACCTGGGGGCCTGTCGGTTCAGGTTTACTCTCCATTCAGGGCACCAGTTTTAACTTTGTGGCACCGCTTATCATGGGCGGAATGGCGCTGAAAAATGGCGGTGCCGATGTCCCGACCATGATGGCGGCGCTGTTCGGCACCCTGATGCTGGCTTCCTGTACTGAAATCATTCTTTCCCGTTTCCTGCATCTCGCACGCCGCATCATTACGCCGCTGGTTTCCGGCATCGTGGTGATGATTATCGGGCTTTCACTGATTCAGGTCGGACTGACGTCTATTGGCGGCGGTTACTCCGCCATGAGTGATCACACTTTCGGCGCGCGAAAAATCTGTTGCTGGCCGCCGTGGTGCTGGTGGTGATTGTTCTGCTGAACCGTCAGCGCAATCCTTATCTGCGCGTGGCATCTCTGGTGATCGCGATGGCCGTGGGTTATCTGGCAGCCTGGATGATGGGGATGTTGCCCTCCGTCGCGCCAGCTGCACAAACAAACTGGATAACCTTACCGACGCCGCTGTACTACGGTCTGGGCTTCGACTGGAATCTGCTGATCCCGTTGATGCTGATTTTCATGGTCACGTCGCTGGAAACTATCGGTGATATTACCGCGACCTCAGACGTTTCGGAGCAGCCGGTCAGCGGCCCGCTTTATATGAAGCGCATCAAAGGCGGTGTTCTGGCAAACGGCCTGAACTCAATGCTGTCTGCGGTGTTTAACACCTTTCCGAACTCCTGCTTCGGGCAGAACAACGGCGTGATTCAGCTGACCGGTGTTGCCAGCCGCTATGTCGGTTTTGTTGTCGCTCTGATGCTGATCATCCTTGGGCTGTTCCCTGCCGTAGCGGGTTTTGTGCAACATATTCCTGAACCGGTTCTGGGCGGCGCAACCATCGTGATGTTCGGTACGATCGCGGCTTCCGGCGTGCGTATTGTTTCCCGCGAGCGCCTTAACCGCCGCGCAATTATGATCATGGCGCTTTCACTGGCCGTCGGTATGGGTGTTTCCCAGCAACCGCTGATCCTGCAATTCGCGCCCGACTGGCTGAAAACGCTTCTGTCTTCGGGAATTGCTGCTGGTGGTATTACTGCGATTGTTCTGAATCTGGTCTTCCCTCACGAAAAGTAATCACGGGATGTAATCCGCGTGCAACAGCGGCAGCGGGTCTGGAACCCCTGCCGCTTTTTATTGTCTCCATTCTGCTAACCTGTTGAGAAAAGTCGCTGTTTGCGGCATAAACAAAGAATCTTTTTTCCGCTTTCCCGTTACAGGGCTCCAGACGATGAGATTTATCGGTAAAATTTTGCTGACGTTCGCCTTACTTCTGGTGCTGGCGATCGTGCTGGTGTACGTCCTATTACAAACCCGGTGGGCGGCTGGCTGGGTCAGCCGCTGGATCAGCGATAACAGCGAGTACCGCGTCTCCGTAGAGAAAATCGACCACAACTGGTCGTCTCCGGGTCGTGTGACGTTAAACAATGTCGTCTTCGGGCAAAAGAATCAGCCGGAAATCCTGAACGCTGGCGAAGTCGATCTGGATTTAAGCTTGCGACAGATAACCGAGCCACGCTTTTTCGATCGCGTCGTTCTGGCTAACGGTCGCCTCAGCGTCAGCCCTTCCTCAATGAATTTACCGTTGCAGGCCAATACGCTGCAGCTCAGCAAAATGGCGCTGACCGGGAATACCGCCGGATTAGATATTCAGGGACAGCAGATTAATGCCGGCATTTCGCCGTGGCAGCCAAAACCGGCTCAGCTACTGGGTGACAAAGCCGATTTCCAGCTGAGTGCCGCGAATCTGACGGTCAACGGTCTTCCGGCCGAAAATGTGCTGATTCAGGGCAATATCAATAATAAGAATCTGACGCTGAGTAATTTTGGCGGCGATCTGGCGCGCGGTCAGCTGACCGGTAAAGCCACACAGGCCGCTGACGGTAGCTGGAACATTGAAAACCTGCGCCTGAGCAATGTACGCCTGCAAACCTCTAAATCACTTGCTGCTTTTTTTGATGATTACCAGACATTGCCCAAAGTGACTATCCAGCGCCTTGACCTGATCGACGCCCGCTTGCAGGGAACAGACTGGGCATTCAGCGACGTTGATTTGTCTGTGCAGGATCTGACCCTGGAAAAAGGCGACTGGCAAAGTGATGACGGGGAAATCACCCTGAATGCAACCGATATGATTGATGGCAATCTGCATATCCAGGATCCTATTATCAGTCTCGACCTTTCACCGCAGGGCATTGCCATCAAACAGGCGACGGCGCGCTGGGAGCGCAGCTTGCTCCGTACCACAGGGAACTGGTTGCGCGCCAACAAACGACTGCAACTTGATGAAGTTTCCGTCGCTGGCCTGGAATATACATTGCCGGAAAACTGGAAACAGCTCTGGAATCAGGCGTTGCCGGATTCGCTTTCTGAAGTCTTTGTCAGCCGGTTTATTGCCAACCGAAACCTGATTATTGATATCAACCCGCAGTTCCCTTTCCAGCTGACCGCGCTTGATGGTCTGGGCAATAATCTGTTGCTGGCACGTAATCATCAATGGGGGATCTGGAGCGGTACGTTAAATCTGAATGCCAGCGAAGCCACATTTAATCGTAATGACGTGCGTCGTCCTTCAATAACCCTGAATGCGAACGACAGTCAGGTGAATATTTCCGAACTGAGCGCCTTTACTAAAGAAGGTTTGCTGGAAGCCAGTGCGACCGTTGACCAGCAGCCGCAACGTCATTTCTCATTGAAGATGACCGGTCGCTCCGTACCGGCAAATCAGCTGGAAAACTGGGGGTGGCCACATGTGCCCCTGGAAGGTAACGTCAATATGCAGCTCAATCTGCAAGGGCAAATGCCGGCAAATGTCGATTACAAACCGACGCTGAACGGCACATTGCAGATAAACGGCAGCGAGACCATTGACCAGAGGATGGTGAACGGATTGGTTTCCGGTGCGCCATCCCCCGTTGCGCCATAAATCAGTTCGTCTGGCTATAACGCAAAAAGGCACCGCAATCGCGGTGCCTTTTGTTTGGGCTAAAGCAAATCAGTTAATTTCGGGTTCGAGCGGTGCGCCGGGTGCAGCCGGAAGCACCAGATAGGTACCTTCAAACACTGCGCCGTCTACCTCATCGCCGTATAAATTCACTTCGAGTTGCACGCGCGCCTTACGCCCGCGAGCCAGACGATCAAGGTCGCCGCTGACAGAGCCTAAATCCGCCACCGCACGCGGCCTGCCGGTCACCGGCGAACTGTAACGGATATGGGCATCCGCCAGCACAATGGTGCCGCCCAGATGCCGTTCACGCAGCAGCAGCCAGATCAAACCCCAGCCTGTCAGCGTTGCCAGCGAGAACAGACTTCCCGCAAATAACGTATGGTGCGGATTCTGATTGCCGGTTTCCGGCATCGTGGTGACAAAACGCTGTCCGGTATACTGGCTGATCCGCACACCCATTTTCTCACTCAGCGGGATATGGTCGTACCAGGCTTGTTGCAGTTGTCCGCACCAGTCGGGGCGATGAAGAATATCATCCAGCGTTTCGATCGGTTTAATCATCAGGAAGTGACGAACCGGTGTAGTTTGCGGGGTGGTAATTTCCCCCTGATTCACAAAGCCCAGTTTGGCAAAAAAATCCACTGCGTCTTCGCGGGCGCTACAGACTACGCGCTTTACCCCTTCCTGACGCGCCACAGACTCCAGGGTCATCGCCACTAGTGTTCCTAACCCTTTGTCCTGTACATTCGGGTCAACGGCCAGGAAGCGGATTGAGGCTTCGTTATCGGCATTAATGTATAAACGGCCAACAGCAACCGGCTCGCCGCTTTCATCCACGACCATCTGATGATGCGCAATGGAATCGTAGGCATCACGTTCGGAACCTTCAGGCTGACGCAGTGGTTTGCGCAGCATTTCCCAGCGGAATCGGTAATAGGCGGCCAGCTCTTTTTCGGTCGTCGGTACTCTAAGGTGATACATAGATGCGTTCTCTCCGGCGTTATGCCTTATCGATCAGACTTGTAGCCAGAAGGTCACCGGCCCGTCGTTCACCAGTGCCACTTTCATATCCGCAGCGAAACGCCCGGTTTCGGTCACAATGCCTTTCTCACGACACTGCCCGCAAAAATACTGATACAACCGGTCGGCTTCCTGTGGTTCAGCACCGCGTGAAAACCCCGGACGCATGCCTTTTTGTGTGTCAGCCGCCAGTGTGAACTGCGACACTACCAGCAGGCTACCGCCCGCCTGCTGTACGTTAAGATTCATTTTGTCATTTTCGTCACCGAAAATTCGGTACCCGATCACCCGTTCGCAAAGGCGTTTAGCTTTTTGTTCGTCATCGCCCTGTTCAACACCCAGCAAAACCAGTAATCCCGGCCCTATCTGGCCGCAAACGTCGCCATCGATAGTCACGCTGGCATTCAATACCCGCTGAATTAACGCAATCATACAAATCCTTCGAACTGATTATTCTTCTGCTTTGTATTGAGCAGACTGCAATTTTCTCACAGAACGGAACTCGCCAAGCGTCACGGTAATTTCTGCGCCAAGAAGCACGATACACCAGCTGACATAGACCCAGAGAAATAAAATGGGGATCACAGCCAGTACACCGTAAATCAACTGATACGATGGGAAAAGCTGAATATACAAGGTGAAGATTTTTTTACTCAGCTCAAATAAGGCACCGGAAACCAGGGCGCCAACCAGCGCATCCTTTGCCGGAACTCTCACCGTTGGCACGACCTGATATAAGAGCCAGAACGTCACCCAGGAAATCAGTAACGGCAGGATCCGCAGCGCATGGTCGATGAGGGAATGCACGCCGCTGAGGTTAAGCCAGTTCAGGGAGAGTAAATAAGAGCTGACCGCCACGCTGGCCACCAGAAGAATGGGCCCGAGCGTTAATACCATCCAGTAGACCGCAAATGAGAACACAATCGGACGCTTGGTTTTGCTGTCCCAGATTTTATTCAGCACGCTGTCCACTGAAGCGATCAGCAGTAATGCGGTGACAATTAATCCGCAGGTACCCACCGCCGTCATTTTGCTGGAGTTGGCAACAAACTGTTCGAGATAACGCTGAATGGTATTGCCCGTGGCCGGCATGAAGTTAGAAAAAATGAAGGTTTTAAGCTGTGCACTGATATCCGAAAAGACCGGAAATAATGCGAACAGCGAAAATACCACGGCAATCAGCGGAACCAGAGAAAGCAAAGAAACATAGGCTAAATGGCCCGCCAGAAGCGTCAGGCCATCCTTATCTGAGCGCTTTAAGAGCAGGACTGTGAATTTCCATAATGATTTTGGGTAGTGGCTCAATGCCCTTTTGTGCATCCTTACATCCTTCAGGAAAAGTATTTCGGTACCGTCTGGTTATCTTCCACCCACACAGCTTCAATGCCTGCCGCGCGGGCAGCCTCGATGTTTTCAGCAACATCATCAAAGAACACGGCCTGATCGGCGGTGAATCCTTCTTTCTCCAGCACATGCTGGAAAATTTCCGGTTCAGGTTTGCGCATACCCAGATTTTGCGAAAGATACATCGCATCGGTATTGGCTTCGATTTCCGGATAGTGCTGCGGCCAGAAATCCAGGTGTAGGCGGTTAGTATTCGACAGCACGACAACGCGATGACCTTCTTCGCGCAGCTTTTGGAATAACGTGATGACTTCAGGACGTAAACCGACGAAAACGGCGTGCCAGCCCGCACTGAACTGCTCAAAACTGAGCGCAATGCCCATTTCATCACACAAATCGGCGGCGAACTGCTCATCGCTGATTTCACCCCGCTCGTGCTGCTGGAACACCTCGCCCATTTTGAAGCGCTCGGTCAGCGTAGCCAGTGGCGTTCCGCTGAGATGGCTCCACACGCCAAGGACACGTTTGAAATCAATATCAATAATGACGTTTCCCATATCAAAAATGTACAGCATTGCACGCTCCTGATTTCAAAGATGACTTTTAACTTTAGCGGTAAAACGTACACCTGAACAGTGACAGAGTTGCGCTGTTGAGCTCAGCGTTAGAAAAAAGACAAAAAAAAACAGGGTACCCAAAGGCACCCTGTTTCTGTGTAACGGCACGCGTTAAAGAAGATTAACCTTCTTTAGGACCACGCATTGCACGTTTACGATCGTTCTCGGTCAGGTGACGTTTACGAATACGTACAGACTGAGGAGTCACTTCGACCAGTTCGTCATCATCGATGAATTCCAGAGCTTGCTCCAGAGACATTTTGATAGCAGGAACCAGAGTCGTTGCTTCGTCAGTACCGGACGCACGCATGTTGGTCAGTTTCTTACCGGTCAGGCAGTTCACGGTCAGGTCGTTAGAACGTGAGTGAATACCGATGATCTGGCCTTCATACACTTCTGCGCCGTGGCCCAGGAACAATTTACCGCGGTCTTGCAGGCTGAACAGTGCGAATGCAACTGCTTTACCCTGACCGTTGGAGATCAGCACGCCGTTCTGACGCTGGCCGATTTCGCCCGGACGAACGTCATCGTAGTGGCTGAACGTGGAGTACAGCAGACCGGTACCAGAAGTCATGGTCATGAATTCTGTACGGAAGCCGATCAGGCCACGTGCAGGGATCAGGTAATCAAGACGGATACGACCTTTGCCGTCTGGGATCATGTCTTTGACATCGCCTTTACGCTCACCCATGGCCTGCATTACAGAACCCTGGTGTTGCTCTTCGATATCCAGTGTCACGTTCTCGAATGGCTCTTGCATGCGGCCATCGATTTTACGGTTGATTACTTTAGGACGGGAAACCGCCAGCTCGAAACCTTCACGACGCATGTTTTCGATCAGAACCGACAGGTGAAGTTCACCACGGCCTGAAACGCGGAATGCATCAGCATCTTCAGTTTCTTCAACACGCAATGCAACGTTATGCACCAGTTCTTTGTTCAGACGGTCAAGGATCTGACGTGAAGTCACATACTTACCTTCTTTACCACAGAACGGAGAGGTGTTTACGTTGAAGTACATGGTTACTGTTGGTTCATCAACGCTCAGCGCTGGCAGAGCTTCAACATTCGCCGGATCACAGATTGTGTCGGAGATGTTCAGTTCGCCCAGGCCGGTGATTGCGATGATGTCGCCCGCTTCAGCAACGGTGGCTTCGATACGCTCAAGACCCATGTGGGTCAGAACTTTACCGACTTTACCGTTACGGGTTTTGCCTTCGCTGTCGATGACAGTGATTTGCTGGTTAGGCTTAACGGTACCGCGTTTGATGCGGCCGATGCCGATGACGCCAACATAGTTGTTGTAGTCCAGCTGAGAGATTTGCATCTGGAAAGGTGCATCCATCTCAACTTGTGGCGGAGATACGTGGTCAACGATCGCCTGGTACAACGGGGTCATATCTTCGGCCATATCGTTATGGTCGTTACCCGCGATACCCATCAATGCTGATGCATAGATGATTGGGAAATCGAGTTGTTCGTCGGTTGCGTCCAGGTTTACGAACAGGTCGAAGACCTGATCAACAACCCAGTCAGGACGCGCGCCAGGGCGGTCAACCTTGTTGATTACCACGATCGGTTTCAGACCATTAGCGAATGCTTTTTTGGTCACGAAACGGGTTTGCGGCATAGGGCCATCCATTGCATCCACAACCAGCAGCACCGAGTCGACCATTGACATCACACGCTCTACCTCACCGCCGAAGTCGGCGTGTCCTGGGGTATCCACGATGTTGATGCGGTAGTCTTTCCAATTAATGGCGGTGTTTTTTGCGAGGATGGTAATCCCACGCTCTTTCTCCAAATCGTTGGAGTCCATTACGCGTTCAGTGGCTTCTACACGCTCTCCGAAAGTACCGGATTGTTGTAGCAGCTTGTCGACCAGGGTGGTTTTACCATGGTCAACGTGGGCAATAATGGCGATGTTACGCAAATTTTCGATCACAGCTTTGCCTCAGGCATTAGAAATAGCGCGCTATTGTACACGTATTAAGCGAGGTTCTAAACAAGATCACAAGGATCTTGATGAAACAACTTGTGGATGGTTACTTTGTGATCCCTTTCACGGTGCAAAAAGATCACTGAACCATTATGACGCACCGTTTTGGTGCCATGCATCTCAGAGATAGCACCATTATAGTGCAGAAATTCCGTTATGGTGCATACTTATCGAGTGCAAGAGCCCTGTAAAATGGCGTTGTTTGCATTTTCTCAAAGTTGGCACACTTTTCGCTAATAGTTTTTAGGGTAAAAAAAAGTTTTTACAGGGTGACGCGTCTGACCAGTCAAATAATAGCGCTGTTCAGTCCACACGCCAGTTCAAGTAAAGCTGTTATTTCCAACTAAAGACCAAAAATGGTTATTCGTTCCACGACGATAATGAGAAATTCGGGAGAACTAGTATGTCCGCTGAACACGTTTTGACGATGCTGAATGAGCATGAAGTGAAATTCGTAGATTTACGTTTCACAGATACCAAAGGCAAAGAACAGCACGTCACCATTCCTGCACACCAGGTTAGCGCTGACTTCTTCGAAGAAGGCAAAATGTTTGATGGCTCTTCAATCGGTGGCTGGAAAGGCATTAACGAATCTGACATGGTTTTGATGCCAGATGCGAGCACTGCTGTTCTTGACCCGTTCTACGAAGAAACCACGCTGATCATTCGTTGCGACATCCTTGAGCCAACTACGCTGCAAGGTTATGACCGCGACCCACGTTCTACCGCAAAACGTGCAGAAGACTTCCTGCGCTCTTCCGGTATCGCGGACACCGTTCTGTTCGGGCCAGAGCCAGAATTCTTCCTGTTTGATGATGTGCGCTTCGGCAGCAGCATCTCCGGTTCTCACGTGGCTATCGATGATATCGAAGGCGCATGGAACTCCAGCACCAAATATGAAGGCGGCAACAAAGGCCACCGTCCTGCAGTTAAAGGCGGTTACTTCCCGGTTCCTCCGGTCGACTCCTCCCAGGATCTGCGTTCTACCATGTGTCTGACCATGGAAGAAATGGGTCTGGTTGTTGAAGCTCACCACCACGAAGTGGCAACCGCGGGTCAGAACGAAGTGGCAACCCGCTTCAATACCCTGACCAAAAAAGCGGACGAAATCCAAATCTACAAATACGTGGTTCACAACGTGGCTCACGCATTTGGCAAAACTGCGACCTTCATGCCAAAACCAATGTTTGGCGATAACGGTTCCGGTATGCACTGCCACATGTCTCTGTCCAAGAACGGTAACAACCTGTTCGCTGGCGACAAATACGGCGGCCTGTCTGAAATGGCACTGTTCTATATCGGCGGTATCATCAAGCACGCTAAAGCGATCAACGCCTACGCTAACCCGACTACCAACTCCTACAAGCGTTTGGTCCCGGGCTACGAAGCGCCAGTGATGCTGGCTTACTCTGCGCGTAACCGTTCTGCATCCATCCGTATTCCACACGTATCAACGCCTAAAGCGATGCGTATCGAAGCACGCTTCCCTGATCCAGCGGCTAACCCATACCTGGCGTTTGCTGCACTGATGATGGCTGGCCTGGACGGTATCATCAACAAGATCCACCCTGGCGATGCGATGGACAAAAACCTGTATGACCTGCCACCGGAAGAAGAAGCAGAAATTCCAAAAGTTGCAGGTTCACTGGAAGAAGCGCTGAACGCACTGAACGAAGACCGCGAGTTCCTGACCCGTGGCGGCGTGTTCACTGACGACGCTATCGATGCTTACATCGGTCTGCGTAAAGAAGAAATGGATCGCGTGCGTATGACTCCGCATCCGGTTGAGTTCGAGCTGTACTACAGCGTCTAAAGACAGCGTTTAATTCTCGAATTAGCTGCTGAACTCAGCGCCCGTCCTCTGACCGGCGCTGAGAGAAATACCCGACTGGAGGCCTGGCGGTAAGAAAGCCTTCAGCGTCAAAATCAAGTAAGACGATTTTATTTGTTGCCGTGGAAACTTTCAGCCCATCTCCGGATGGGCTTTTTTCTCCACACTCTTTCCTGCTTAACCCCTCTGACCCGTGTTTTGGCCGGGTAGCGAGACAAATTGCACCCATCAGGTGCGGGAGACTGCGGTATGGCAACTGGCAAGCTGCCCGATGCTGGGCAGATCCTGAATTCTTTAATCAACAGCGTTCTGCTGTTGGACGACGATTTGGCTGTGCATTACGCCAACCCGGCGGCTCAGCAATTACTGGCGCAAAGTTCCCGCAAACTTTTTGGCACCCCGTTGCCAGAGCTGGTGGGATATTTTTCGCTGAACATCGAGTTAATGCGTGAAAGTCTGACGGCCGGACAGGGCTTTACAGACAGCGAAGTGACTTTAGTCGTCGATGGCCGCGCGCATGTGTTGTCACTGACCGCACAGATGCTGCCGGAAGGTTTTATTCTGGTCGAACTGGCGCCGATGGATAATCAGCGACGTTTGAGTCAGGAACAATTGCAGCATGCTCAACAGGTTGCAGCCCGAGATTTGATCCGCGGTCTCGCGCATGAAATTAAAAATCCGCTTGGCGGTTTGCGTGGTGCGGCACAGTTGTTATCCAGAGCGCTGCCCGATCCGGCTTTGCTTGAGTACACCAAAGTCATTATTGAGCAAGCCGACCGTCTGCGTAATCTGGTCGACAGATTGCTGGGTCCGCAACGTCCGAGCCAGCATGTGACACAAAGTATTCATCAGGTTGCGGAGCGCGTTTGTCAGCTGGTGTCGATGGAAAAACCCGATAACGTTCAGCTGGTACGGGACTATGATCCGAGCCTGCCGGAACTGGCACACGACCCTGATCAGATAGAACAGATTTTATTGAATATTACCCGCAATGCCTTGCAGGCGCTGGGGGAGGAAGGCGGCACAATAACACTGCGTACGCGGACAGCTTTCCAGATTACGTTACACGGCGTGCGTTATCGTCTGGCGGCACGCATCGATATTGAAGATGACGGCCCCGGCGTACCGGCACATTTGCAGGACACTCTTTTTTACCCCATGGTCAGTGGCCGCGAAGGGGGCACTGGACTGGGCCTCTCTATCGCACGCAGTTTGATTGACCAGCATTCGGGTAAAGTTGAATTTAACAGTTGGCCAGGACATACCGAATTCTCGGTTTTCCTGCCTATTCGCCAGTGAGGTTCTTATGCAACGAGGGATAGTCTGGATCGTCGATGACGATAGCTCCATCCGCTGGGTACTTGAACGTGCGCTCACTGGAGCCGGTTTGACCTGCACCACGTTTGACAGCGGCAATGAAGTGCTTGATGCCATTGCGACTCAAACCCCTGACGTTTTGTTATCAGATATCCGTATGCCGGGGATGGACGGTTTAGCGCTGTTAAAGCAGATTAAACAGCGCCACCCGATGCTTCCGGTCATCATAATGACAGCGCACTCCGATCTGGATGCGGCGGTCAGCGCCTATCAGCAAGGCGCATTTGATTATCTGCCAAAACCTTTCGACATTGACGAAGCAGTGGCGCTGGTTGAACGCGCTATCAGCCATTATCAGGAGCAACAGCAACCGGCTCGCAGCCAACCTGCAAGTGGCCCGACGGCGGATATTATCGGCGAAGCGCCAGCCATGCAGGACGTCTTTCGCATCATCGGCCGTTTGTCCCGCTCTTCAATCAGCGTGCTGATTAACGGGGAATCCGGTACCGGTAAAGAGCTGGTGGCTCATGCTTTACACCGTCACAGCCCGCGCGCCAAAGCGCCTTTTATCGCACTGAACATGGCGGCAATCCCGAAAGACCTGATCGAATCCGAACTATTCGGCCATGAGAAAGGGGCGTTTACTGGCGCTAACACCATCCGTCAGGGACGTTTTGAGCAGGCCGACAACGGCACGCTGTTCCTTGATGAAATCGGTGATATGCCCCTCGATGTGCAAACCCGTCTTCTGCGCGTGCTGGCTGATGGTCAGTTCTATCGTGTGGGCGGCTATGCGCCGGTGAAAGTGGATGTGCGTATTATCGCTGCGACTCACCAGAATCTGGAATTACGGGTTCAGGAAGGAAAATTCCGCGAGGATTTATTCCACCGCCTGAACGTTATCCGTGTCCATCTGCCACCGCTGCGCGAACGTCGCGAAGATATTCCGCGTCTGGCGCGTTATTTCCTGCAAGTGGCGGCGAAAGAACTGGGCGTGGAAGCGAAGAACCTGCATCCGGAAACGGAAACCGCGCTGACGCGTCTGCCGTGGCAGGGCAACGTGCGCCAGCTGGAAAACACCTGTCGCTGGTTAACGGTGATGGCTGCGGGTCAGGAAGTCCTGATTCAGGATTTACCGAGCGAACTGTTTGAAACGTCTGCCCCGGAAACCGGCGGTCAGAGCTTACCGGACAGCTGGGCGACGCTGCTGGCACAATGGGCCGATCGCGCCCTGCGTTCCGGTCATCAAAACCTGTTATCAGAAGCGCAGCCTGAAATGGAGCGCACTTTGCTGACCACGGCATTGCGTCACACGCAGGGACATAAACAGGAAGCCGCACGCTTACTGGGCTGGGGACGCAATACGTTGACCCGCAAGCTGAAAGAACTGGGTATGGAATAACCGGGCCTGAAATAAAAGCCTTGTGCCAGAAAGCAAAACAGCCGCTTATGCGGCTGTTTTTGTTGATAGCAAAGAAATCAGATCACGCGGGAGAATTGCTGCTGACGTACCTGACGGCGCAGATAAATATCAAAGCACATGCAGATGTTGCGGATAAGCAAACGCCCGCGCGGCGTTACCTGAATATGCGTCTCGCTCACCTCAACCAGCCCGTCTTCAACCAGCGGTTTCAGCAGCGCCAGATCATCGGAAAAATAGTCGGTAAAACGGATGCCATATCGCTCTTCGATATCCGCAAAGCTCAGCTCGAAATGGCAGATCAGCGATTTAATGACATCGCGACGCAGGCAATCATCATCCGTCATTTCCAGACCGCGCCATAACGCATTCCCCCGCTCTTCTACTCTGGCGTAATACGTTTTGAGGTCTTTCTCGTTCTGCGCGTAGGTATCGCCCAGCATGCTGATGGCTGACACGCCCATTCCCAGTAAATCACTGTCGCCCTGCGTGGTATATCCCTGGAAATTACGGTGCAGCTTGCCTTCACGTTGGGCAATCGCCAGTTCGTCATCAGGACGCGCAAAGTGATCCATGCCGATAAAGCGGTAGCCGGAGGCGGTCAGCGAGGCAATGGTTTCCTGCAGAATTTTCAATTTCTCTTCTGCGCCCGGCAAATCAGCGTCTTTGATTTTGCGCTGAGCGGCAAACAGTTTTGGCATGTGGGCGTAATTGAACACGCTCAGGCGATCCGGGTTCAGCTCTGCCACGCGTTGCAGCGTATACGCAAAACTTTCCGCCGTTTGCTTCGGCAGACCGTAAATCAGGTCGATGTTGGTGGAATTGAAACCCAGCGCTCTGGCGCGTTCAATCAGCGCAAAGATAAAATCTTCATCCTGCTCGCGATTCACCAGACGCTGCACTTCTTTATTGAAATCCTGCACGCCCATGCTCAGACGATTAAAGCCTTCGCTGCGCAGATGGTCGAGCACATTCAGCTCGATTTCGCGGGGATCCACTTCCAGTGACATTTCTGCATCAGGGAGAATATCAAAGTGTGCCCGCAGAAGGCCCATCAGACGGCTTATCTGCGCTTTATCGAGGTAAGTCGGAGTCCCACCGCCCCAATGCAACTGACTGACCTGACGGCCCTTAAAGAGCGGTGCACGGTGACTTATCTCTTTCTCAAGTACGTTGAGATATTCTTCGGCTTTATGCTGCTGACGGGTTACCAGTTTATTGCAGCCACAGAAATAGCAGAGCTTATGGCAGAAAGGGATATGCACATACAGAGAAAGGGAACGCTCAGGGTAACGGACAGCCGCTTGTTTAAAAGCCGCATCGTCGTAGCTTTCGCTGAATTCGAGTGCTGTTGGATAGGATGTGTATCGCGGACCTGAATAGTTGTACTTCTGGATCAGCGCTAAATCCCAGACGGTTGTCTGTTCTGACATGGGTGACTTACTCCTTCCGGCGTCGGATGCTGCCGGTTTCCCTTACAGGCAGGCTTTTAGCCTGCCTTACAAAGGTCGCTCTGCGCAAACGTGCTTTGGTTTTCGATAACCGTCGTAGTTTACCGAATAACCAAAGGAGATAACATGCAAAGAGTAAGGCTATTGCCGGAATGACCCAGCGCATCGCTTAGAAACCTTCTTTTGGATTCCCGCGTTTGAGCAACTGCATCATATCTTCGTTCTTCTCTTCTTCTTCGTCATCTTCATCGTCGCCGAGTTCGATACCGAGAATTTCCATCAGAACATCAATACGATCCAGAGTCTGGTCAACATAAGCCTGATCTTCTGCACTCAGCGCTTTGCCGTCGTCGATAAGATCAAGCAATGAATCCAGACGCTCATCGTTTTCCAGTAATGTCAGTTCTTCTTGCGGAGACATTTTAGGTTTTGCCTCTGGCTTCGGCTGAGCGGCTTTCTTCGCTTTCGCTGCATTGTTGGTGACGGTTTCCACGATCAATGGCACCGCTTTTTTACTGCCGATACGCGGATCGGTTTTTTTAGCGCCTGCGCCGCTTTGATTCTGGGCTGCGTCCGGATTTGCGCGTGAGCCTGCTTTATGGCCACGACGCTTATTGTCACGCTTGCGTTCGCGCGCTTCGATATCAAGCTCTACACGACTTTTCTTCTTCGTTTTAGCTGTCGCGGTATTGGCGCGCGGGGCTTTCGCTGGCTGTTTCATGGCATCTGCTCTTAGGTGTGTACATTTAGTATAGATTTGCGGCGGAATCTAGCAGAAAGCGGACAAAGAAAAAAGGCAGCAAGTTAACCTTGCTGCCTTTTTCTTTCCTTCAGAAGAAGGATATTCCTCAAACACTTTCCCTGTATAGCGTCAACGTCCCGGTTTTTCCTTTGCCTTTCAGAGCCTCCGGCTCCGTTTGTCCTTAAATCGCGATGCATTTCCCGTGATCCCTGAATGCAATAATCGTCCTTGTTTCCGTTCTCGCCTTCACCGCGTAAGAAATACTTTACCCGACTGGCACAAAGGCTCAAGATACCCGCCAGCCGTCTTGTCGGTTTCATAACGATCTAAATTTTATCTTATTGAAATTGCATAATATTAAAAGTTTCGGCGACAAAACAAGCGAAATAACCCGCATCATGAATAGCAAATGTCTTACATCATGAAGGCAATTTCCCCCGCCTTCATCTCTGTGGTCCCTTCGCCTCATCATTCGGATTTTAAAAACACGAACGCATCTCGGCTCTGTTGCAGTTATAATCGCCAGCCAGATACTCATGCCTCACGGAGACGCACGCTTTGACCAGCCAAACTTACAACTATCATATGACCCATTTCGTCATGAGCGCCCCGGATATCCGGCATTTGCCATCTGACGCAGGCATTGAAGTCGCATTTGCTGGTCGTTCAAACGCCGGCAAATCCAGCGCACTGAATACTCTGACGCAGCAGAAAAGCCTCGCACGTACCAGTAAAACGCCTGGCCGTACTCAGCTCATCAACCTGTTTGAAGTGAAGCCGGGCATCCGTCTGGTCGACTTGCCGGGTTATGGCTACGCGGAAGTACCGGAAGAAATGAAGCGTAAATGGCAGCGCGCGCTGGGCGAATATCTGCAAATGCGCAACTCGCTGAAAGGTCTGGTGGTGTTGATGGATATCCGTCATCCGCTGAAAGATCTCGATCAGCAGATGATTCAGTGGGCTGTCGATGTGGGTACGCCGGTGATGTTGCTGCTGACGAAAGCCGACAAACTGGCATCCGGCGCGCGTCAGGCGCAGATCAAAATGGTCCGCGAAGCCGTGAAAGAATTCATGGGCGATATTCAGGTGGAAGCCTTCTCTTCCCCGAAGAAAATGGGCGTTGATAAACTGAGTGACAAACTGAACACCTGGTTCAGCGAAATCCCACCGGAAGTGCTGGAAGAAGAGCTTTTTGACGAAGGCGAGTAAATCCCGGCTTAAAAGAAGAAGTCTGTAAGTAAAGAACATATCAGGGTAGCCAAGAGGCTGCCCTTTTTTATGGGCGGGATTTTATCACTGTAGTCAGAAAACAGGCGTAAACCTGTGAAAACTCCAATAAAAAACGCCCCAGACATAAATGCCTGGGGCGGCTAAAATATTCAGCCAAATCCGATTACGTGAAGTAAAAGGTCTGAAAGATAGAACATCTTACCTCTGTACCCTACGAGAGAAACTTTACCCTATTTCATGACGGGGAAAAAGAACTTTTTGTAGTTTACTTACACAAAAATCGTGGATTATGCGATCACCTTCATGGTCTGAGCACATAATCATGTAGCTTAATTACAAAAAAAGCTTAATTACTATCCACTTAGTGAGCCTGATCCCAATTCTCGCCAGTACCGACGTCCACTTTCAACGGAACCGCCAATGTCATACTGGCTTCCATCAGGCTGCGAATTTTTTCACTCGCTGCAGCAACATCATCTTTATGCACTTCAAACACCAGTTCATCGTGTACCTGCATGATAATGCGGGCACGCGGAGCATCTGACTGTTTCAGCCAGGCATCGACGCTGATCATGGCGCGTTTGATAATGTCAGCCGCAGTACCCTGCATCGGGGCGTTGATCGCGGCACGCTCGGCACCTTTACGGCGCATCGCGTTGCTGGATTTGATGTCCGGCAGATACAGACGGCGACCATCGAGCGTTTCAACGTAACCCTGCTCAGAAGCCTGAGTGCGGGTACGTTCCATATATTCCAGCACGCCCGGATAACGCTCGAAGTACAAATCCATATAACGCTGGGATTCTTTGCGTGGAATATTGAGCTGACGCGATAAGCCAAAGGCGCTCATGCCGTAAATCAGACCAAAGTTAATCGCTTTAGCGCTGCGACGCTGTTCACCAGATACTTTCTCCAGCGGTGTGCCGAAAACTTCTGCGGCGGTCGCGCGGTGAATATCCTGGCCTTCAGCAAAGGCTTTCAGCAAGCCTTCATCTTTCGATAAATGCGCCATGATGCGCAGTTCAATCTGCGAATAGTCGGCCGCCAGAATGATGTAATCTTTTGGCGCAATAAACGCCTGACGAATACGGCGCCCTTCATCATTACGCACCGGAATGTTTTGCAGGTTGGGATCGCTGGAAGACAGACGCCCCGTCGCGGTCACGGCCTGATGGTAGGACGTATGAACGCGGCCAGACTGCGGGTTGATCATCAATGGCAGTTTATCGGTGTAAGTCGATTTCAGTTTTGCCAGACCACGATATTCCAGAATCACTTTCGGCAACGGATAATCCAGCGCCAGTTCAGCCAGAACTTCTTCGTTAGTTGATGGCGCACCACCCGGAGTTTTCTTCAGGATTGGCAGTTTTTGTTTTTCATACAAAATAGCCTGCAACTGTTTGGTCGAAGAGAGGTTGAAAGGCTCTTCAGCCAGTTCATGCGCTTTGTTTTCCAGCTCATTCAGTCGAATTGCCAGCTCTTTCGAGTGAGCCGCGAGGATGTTCTGATCAATCAGAACCCCGGTACGCTCGATATGGGAAAGAACAGGAACCAGCGGCATTTCAATATCCGTGAACACTTTGGTCAGGGATTCGCTTTCCTGAATGCGTGGCCAGAGTGCCTGATGCAATTGCAATGTGACATCAGCATCTTCTGCCGCGTAAGGCGCTGCCTGCTCAAGGGCTATCTGGTTGAAGGTTAGCTGGTTCTTACCTTTACCCGCAATCTCTTCAAAGCCCACGGTTTTATGGCCGAGATAGCGGTCTGCCAAACTGTCCATGTCATGGCGGCCAGATACGCTATCGAGCACGTAGGATTCAAGCATGGTGTCGAAGGCGATACCTTTCAGTTCGATGTCATAACGCAGTAAAACACCGCGGTCGAATTTGAGGTTCTGCCCGACTTTCAGCTGCTTTTCATCTTCGAGTAACGGCTTGAGTTGTTTCAGCACATCATCGCGGTCCAGCTGCGCCGGTGCATCCAGATAGTCATGTGCCACAGGAAGATAAGCCGCTTTACCCGCTTCTGTGGCGAAAGATAAGCCGATCAGATTGGCAGTCAGGGTATCCAGACCATCCGTTTCGGTATCGAAAGCGAAAACATTCGATGCTTTTAGATAACCGATCCAATCATCAAGAGTCGCCTGATCCAGAATGGTGACATATCCCTCCTGCGAGAGCTGGTTTGGTTCAACAGCAGATACTGACGTCGTTTCTTCTGCCGGAGCACCTTTCTTCGCTGCTGCCGACGCTTTACCTGCCGATTTTTTGGCGCTCAGCCAGGTGCCGGATTCAACATCTGCCAGCCAGCGCTTGAATTCATAGCGGCCAAATAACTTGTGAAGTTCATCGGCATCGGGTTCTGAAACCGTCAGCTCAGCACAAGTGAGATCCAGCTTAACGTCAGTTTTAATGGTCGCCAGCTGATAAGAGAGGTAGGCAACTTCTTTATTATCTGCCAGTTTTGCCGCCATGGTTTTTGAACCACGGAAACTGAGTGTCGATACTTTATCCAGATCGGCATATAACGTATCAAGGCCACCAATGCCTTGTAACAGTGCCTGTGCCGTTTTCTCACCAACGCCCGGTACGCCCGGAATGTTGTCCGAGGAGTCACCCATCAGGGCGAGGAAATCGATGATCAGTTCAGGCGGCACACCGTATTTCTCGACAACTTCATCTGGCCCCAGAATCGCATTATTCATGGTGTTGATCAAAGTGACACCCGGCGTCACCAGCTGAGCCATATCTTTATCGCCGGTGCTGATCAGAACCGCATGACCGGCCTGTTCGGCTTCAAGTGCCAGCGTACCGATCACGTCGTCCGCCTCTACGCCGGAAACCACCAGTAATGGCAACCCCATCGCTTTCACCATTTGATGAAGCGGCTCAATTTGAGAACGCAGATCATCCGGCATCGGAGGACGATGGGATTTATATTGTTCGAAAAGCTCATCACGGAAGGTTTTGCCTTTCGCGTCAAAAACCACCGCAACATGGCTTGGTGTGTATTGCAGCAAAAGACTGCGCAACATATTCAGCACACCGTACATCGCGCCGGTCGGTTCACCCGCAGAGTTGGTCAGCGGAGGGAACGCATGATAAGCGCGATAAAGGTAGGACGAACCGTCCACCAGGATTAATGGGTTTTCTGCTATCTGGGCCATAACTCTTCTTTATTCGTGATCAGACATGCTCTAAGGATGCCATAGCCAGCGGGAAAGACGAACCTTGAGAAGGAAATTCATTACGAAGTTGCGGGGGATCTCGAAGGATCATCCTGTGGATAACTTTGTGAATAGTTTTAAGAGGAAATTAATTCGGATGGTTAATCCGAAAACACATCAGGATTTTAGCTACGTGTTTCATCAGGTTATAGGATTGCTTAATGAATATTGATGTAATAGAAGCTTAATAGCTATTGTGGATAGTAATATTTACCGGGAAACTTTCTGCGGGATATTTTTTATATTTACGCCTGCAAACATTTCCTTTTTCTCATTTCTTCGAAAATATAACGCCAGCCCGAAAGCTGGCGCTGAGATCAGAAATTCTTATTTTTTGGTCGCTAAGAAGTTGATCACATCAGAATATTGTTTGACGTACATATCCATTGAGCTGGTATCAAGTCCGTCATTTTTAACCATATATTTGCCGTTCACAAATACGGAAGGAACGCCTTGCAGACCCAGGTCAGCAGCGGCTTTCTCCTGTTGAACAACCAGAGATTTCACAACAAAGCTGTTAAGTGCAGCATCGTAATCCTCGCCTTTCACACCCGCCTGAATAAAGACTTTACGGATATCATCAGCATTCTGAATGGATTGCTGTTTCTGCACAGCATCAAACATCAGCGGACTCACTTTGTCTTCCACACCCAGGGCAATCGCAACAGCCCAGGCTTGAGTTAATTGTTTACCCAATGGCCCCAGGAATTCGACGTGATATTTGGCATATTTAACATCTTTAGGCAGGTTCTTGCGGATGTTATCAGAGACATGCCAGACTTGTTCAAACTGGTAGCAGTGCGGGCAATAAAATGAGAAGAACTCGAGTACCTGTGGCTCATTAGCAACGGTTTTATCTAAAGTAACGTACTGTGCGCCATCAGAAAACTGCGCGGCAGACACACTGAAGGCCATAACCATACCAACTAGTGCCAGGAATATCTTTTTCATATAAAGCCTATCTCCATTTAATTAAACTTCAAACATTAATCATGACTTAATACATTGGCATCAGCTGTAAAGGAGGTGCCTGTAATTTCTTAACTTGCTCAGTAAACGCCGCTATCTGACTACGCCAGAAATCTTCATCCTGCATCCAGGGGAAACTCTTAGGAAATGCAGGATCCTCCCAGCGACGGGCAACCCAGGCCAGATAATAAACCATACGCATAGCCCGCAGCGGTTCAATCAAAGAGAGTTCGCGCGTATCTAAATCAGCAAACTCTCCGTAAGCTTCCAGCAAGATATCTAACTGGAGCCTTTGCTCACTTTGATCCCCATGCAACAGCATCCAGAGATCCTGAATTGCCGGACCATTACGGGCATCATCCATATCGACAAACAATGGCCCGTCACGCCAGAGAATATTCCCCGGGTGGCAATCGCCATGTAAGCGTAGAGGTTGCCAGTCAGTATGCCAATAATCGCCCGTAGTGCGAATCAGCTGGTCTGTTGCGGATAAGAAGGGTTCACGCAAACTCTTGGGGATCAGCGGACATTGCGCGAGAACTTCGCGCGGCCGGACGAGATACTCATCAAGTCCGATAGTTGGCCGTGCGGTAAACAGGCTTTCATTGCCCACCTGATGAATGCGCCCAAGAAAACGTCCTACCCACTCCAGCTGGTCGAGATTATCGATTTCATACTGACGACCACCCACGCTGGGAAATACGGTAAACATATATCCCTGGTAGTGGTGCAGTGTGTTTTCGTTGATAGAAAGAGGGGCAACAGCAGGAATTTCAGCATCAGCCATATCAAGCGAAAACAGATGCTCTTCGTGGATTTGTTCTTCGGTCCATCGCTCAGGACGGTAAAACTTCACCACATAGCGTTTTCTGTCTTCACCAAGAAACTGGTAAACGCGGTTTTCATAACTGTTTAATGCAGTGAGGCCGGACTCAGCAATAAGACCGACACTCTCTAACGCATCAAGGATAAGATCCGGCGACAATGCCTGAAAATTAAAAGCTGAATTGTTCATAACTTCATTCGGATTGGCCGCACAGAAAAATGACAATGGGAAATAGTATCATCTATTTTTGGCGGTTCGCATGAAGTTCACATAAGTTTACATCAATCCTTAATTACGCCACGGGCACGTAAAAGTGCAGTTTTAAAGTCATCCTCATAGTCTTTCTTTAAACCCGGGATTTCAGTCGTGCTGTCAGTACCACGCATTTTCAGGTGATAAATCAATGTGTCATCACTGAGTTCGCCTAATGTCCCCTGGTATCCACATTCTGTGGCCAGCTTCTGGATGAACTCCATCAGGTTCAGATCGCAATCCTCTTTCCATGCCGGATGCAGCAGTTCGATCAGCTCGTTTACGCGATGTTCTTTCATGATAATCCTTCTCCACTTGTTTTCAGACCTTAAAAATAACAGGGTTATTTCGTTAGGGAAAGTACAAGCTCACTGTAAAAAAGTTTAACCTGCCCGGTATAAATTAAGGCGTTACAATGACGGCAATAATGAGGTTCTGAAAGGCGGATATTATGGATCGCAGTAACATCACTGGCGTTATTTTAGCAGGCGGTCGGTCGAGCAGGATGGGCGAAGATAAAGGGCTGATTGATATTAATGGTCAGCCTTTATTTGAACATATCACCCAAAGATTACATCCCCAAGTCGGAGAAATTCTGATCAGCTGTAATAGGAATTCTGAACGCTATGGCAGAAATAACCAGACCGTCCCGGACCTCAAACAGGATTTATCGGGGCCACTCGCCGGTATGCTTGCTGCGTTATCAGTGAGTAAAACCGAATGGATACTCTTCGTTCCCTGCGACGTGCCAGATTTTCCCATCGACCTTAGTGAAAGATTATTTGCCGGGCTATCAGGGCAGAAAGCAGCTTATGTGCGTGATCCGGAGCGTGAGCATCCAACGCTTTGCCTGTTAAACCGGAGTCTGATCCCGGCACTGACGTCGTATCTTGAAAACGGCGACAGGAAGCTCATGATTTTCCTTGATAATATCGGAGCAAACTCGGTGCTGTTCAGTGAGTCTGCTGCGTTTTTCAATCTTAATACGCCTGAAGATGTGGCGCTTTGGAAAATCCGCAACCAGGATCATTCAAGATGATAAACCAACCAATCCCATTACTTGGGATCGTCGCTTATAGCGGTACAGGAAAAACAACACTGCTGAAACAGCTCATCCCCTGGCTTCGTCAGCGTGGTATCCGGACCGGTCTGATAAAGCATACCCATCATGATGTAGATGTAGATACGCCGGGTAAAGACAGTTTCGAGCTACGCAAAGCTGGCGCAGACCAGACAATGGTTGCCAGCAATAGCCGGTGGGCGCTGATGACTGAAACACCCGGGCATGACGACTTCAGTCTTGAGTATCTGGCAACGCGTTTCGACAGTAGTAATCTTGATATGATTTTGGTTGAGGGATTTAAACATGAAGATATCGATAAAATCGTGCTGCACAGGAAGGAAACGGGAAAGTCACTGGAGAGTCTGATTGATATTCACGTTGTTGCAGTCGCAACTAATGATCTGTTCACGCCTGTTAGGCAGGTGATCAACATCCTGAATATAAATGAGGTAGATAAAGTGGGGGGATTTGTTGTTCAGTGGCTGGAAAGTCAGCAAAACTAGAGGTTCTACCCTCTTTTATTTTCCTAAATCTCACATAGCAAAAAGCCC
>NZ_JYDG01000053.1:0-93779 GCF_003263545.1 Rahnella sp. AN3-3W3 | reverse complement strand
GCGAGGTTGGTAAGGGCTGCCCTTCTGCTCAGTCATTTAAAAACTCCATTTTGAACGTTTTAATATCATCAGCATCAAGCAGGGATGAATGTCCTTCTCCATCCGTCATCCCCTCGGTAACCGTTCCGTCTGAACCGGTTAGGCGAAATTTTTGATTAGAAATAGGCTGGTCAGGGTCATCAGAAGAATGGAGTTTGAATCGCCGCCTGAAGGTACCTTTTTCAAAAGCAGGTGCTGTCGTCGTCACGCTTTCCGGCCCCATGAAAGCCAGATTGGGTCCTTTCAGTTCAATACCGCTCGGAGAGAATATTTCAACGGAGCCATCGGCATTAATACGGATCCCGCCGCCACCGCAGGAAAGCTGGATGCCTTTTTTCGCACTGATGGTCATCTTGCCGTCCGTGGATGACAGCGTGAAATCCTGCTGTGACAGTAAATGCATTTCGCCACGCTGTGCCTGAGCTTCGACATTGCCCGCGGAGGCAATCATCTGAATCCCCAGTTTCTGAGCAAACAAAGACAGCTTTTCGCCTACGGCTAACGAGAATTTTTTAACGATGTTCAGGCTGGCATTGCTGCCGGCAGTGGCAATCAGATCATCGCCTGCTGAAAGCTGAAGCGAGGACGGGGTAATAAATGCCTGTCCGTGGCCTGCATAGGCCAGAAGTGAGGGTGACGTGAGCTGATCAAGCACCTTGCTCAGTTGCTGCTGTGTACCGGTATCAACTGCGCCAGCACCAGATGTAGTCGCGGATTGCTGTAGTGTCTGTGCAAGCGCCAAAGCGCTTTGCAATGCGCTGATGGCTGCCGCCATATCGAGCTGTTTTCCCTGAGCCCGTGGCTGTGGCTCCGTGGTGAGCATCAGCCCTTTAGCGGAACGTATCGTCCCCCATTCGTCGGTGCGTAACTCAAAACCCTCCCCGCGCTTTTTACGTTCGGCATCGACCAGATGACCGCTATTGAGTTGCGTTTTGCCGTACTCGGTGGAGAGTTTGATATGCTCCTGCCCGCGTTTATCTTCAAGTCTTATCTTGTTGAAAGAAGCAGTGCGGATTATGTTGCGCGTGTCATTTTTAATGGTGACCAGATCAGGGTTTGCACCATCATGGAGAACGTGGGAAATGAACGGCCTGTCCGGATCGCCCAGCTCAAAGGCAACCGCGACTTCGGTATTATCCAGTAAGGGGAAATGAAAACCGAAGGTATCGCCAGCATAAAGTCTGCCAAGTCTGACAAAAGCACTTTCGTAACCTTTCTTTTTTTCATCGGGATCAAAATCGAATTTAACAATGTAACGGCCTTGCGCATCCGTTTCTGCATAGAGGGCATTACGTGTTTTGGCTGATACCCTCGCAGGCACAGTGCCGGAAATGACCGGACGGGAAAGACGTTCAGGGCGAAAACAATACACCTCACTGTAAGGAATGCCGCTCAGTGTCGACGTAAAATGTTCTGCACGACTGCCGCTGATTTTAATCTTACAGACGACAAAACCCCGCTTAAATCCCTCAGGGACATTCCCAGTGACAGAGAACATTACACCAGGTGAAACCTGCGGGTCATTGGTCACTGCGGTAAAAATACTTTGACGATTCAATAAATATTCGTGGCGCACACGAGCATAAAATGAAGCTGATTCGCCCTCAACGCCATAGTGATCGCCGGGAGTAAGTTGATTATCGCCATAGTGATAATCCAGCCCGGCCCGGATATTTTCTGAAATATCGTGAACGTAAACAGACTTATCAGCCTGAGGGGAAGACGGGTCACGGTAATTATAATTACGGGTTTTAACGATATCAGATACGACGTTATAGAATTCCCTGAGTTCTGTAACGTATTCCTTCTCGTTTGTCATACCAGAGTTTCTGACAAAGGGTATTTTTTTGTCAGAAAACTGATACCCCGTACCGCTGTCACTGAATACAGTCAGGGTTTCTGTCGTTATTTTGGGGTGATTTTCAAAATGAAACCAAATCCCAACCTCCGATAACAATCGCATAATAAACTGCAGGTCAGTTTCCTGCCACTGAATGACCATTGCGCGTGAAGGTTAAGTGGACTGGAGCTTATCAACGTCAATTTTGTAGCTCTGAATCTGTTTGTGTTCCAGCATCACTTTTTTCACCAGCTCAGGAACGGTGATGTCGAGATAGACCGCAGACTTTCGGGTTCTATCAAGAAGCGCTAATTCGTTTTCTAAAACACATTCATACAAAGCTTCATCTGATGACGAATCAATCCGTGAGAATGACGTAATTATCCCATTGACTTGTTTCATCTCCAGCCACTTCGGGTCAGAATCAAGAAATGCATGAATATTGGGAGCGCGAAAAAGGAAAGATGCGGGCGAGTTAAGCACTTGTTCTACAGGCACACTCATATCCTGACAGGTGAATTTAATTATGTATCTATAGGGTTTACTCAGGTATTCGGTCGCAGTAAAAGATAATACATCAGCATTAATACTCTCGTTAAGTTCAAAGTATAACAAATACCGGTTCAATGACTCTGCATTCTGGAATTCATTATTCATTTTTGTTTTTCCTGAATTAAAGGTCAGGCATTCTTATCCTTTTCAGCTCCACAAACAAAGAGTTAATAATGAAATAGCATTTATCAATAAAAAATCAGACAGTTGCATAAGAAATTAATATAAACAAACCAAAACAATTCATGCAGCCAATTACAAATACATTCAGAGGCAGAGAAATAAAAATTCCCCTCAGAATAATCAGGATGAGAAATACAACTATTATGCCGGTCATCTGAAAAAGTGGAATTTATATAACGCGGTGTTTGGTTGACTGTTAATGCTCCCCCTTTGCAGAGGGAGCAAAACACATTACTTCACAGATTTACTGAATGCATCTACCGCCAGAATAGCGTTCGCTACGTCTTCGGCAGAAAGAGTGTGGTTCAGGTTACCCAGCGTATCGCCCTCGCCGCCTGCCAGCGCACCGACTTTCACCAGATTGGCGAACGATTCGTTTTCCAGATGCATTTCTTTCAACGTGGTTGGCATTTTGATGGCGCGGTAGAAGCGCACGTATTTCGCGATTTCTTCGTCAGGACGCTGTTCCAGTACCATTTGCGTCAGCGTACCGTACGCCACTTTTTCGCCATGGGTCAGATGGTGAATATCACCTGAAATTGCGGTAAAACCGTTGTGGATGGCATGTGCGCCCGCCAGACCGGCATTTTCAAAGCCCAGACCGGAAAGCAGTGTGTTGGCTTCCACGACCGCTTCTACCGCCGGTGTCACCAGTTTCTGCTCAACCGCGGTATAGGCGCTGTAGCCGTAAGTCAGCAGCGTTTTCTCGCACGCTTCTGCTATCGCCATACCGGCAATTGTCGGGTCGCCGCCCACCATGGAATGAGAATGTGAACGCAGCACAGCCTGCGCCTCAACAAACGTCGCCAGACCGTCGGCAATACCGGAAGCAAACAGGCGTACCGGCGCCTGTGCGCAGACATGGGTATCAACCAGTACCAGATCCGGATTTTTGTTGTAGAAGCGATAAGATTCGAAAACACCTTCATCCGAATAGATAACGGAAAGTGCGCTGCACGGCGCATCAGTGGAAGCCACGGTCGGCACAATCACCACATTTTGCTTCAGTTCATCGGCAATAGCTTTTACGGTATCGAGCGTTTTACCGCCGCCGAGGCCAACCACTACCTTAGTTCCCGCATCGCGGGCGATGGCGGCAAGACGGGTAATTTCGTTGGCCGAGGCTTCTCCGTTAAAGCGTTCATAATGGAATTCAACGTCGGCTTTTTTCAGTGACGCGTTAACGCGATCACCGATAATTCCCCAAACGACATCATCAGCTATCAGGAATGATTTTCCGCCCAGAGCAGGCAGATAATCCCCTAATTCATCCAGAACACCGCAGCCCTGAACGTATTTCCTTGGCGAAGAGAAGATAAATTTACTCATGATAAAAACCTCTTTTCGTTGATAATGCTTACGTGAATAACTACCCCGAGGGTAACGCAGCGCGGCAGGAAGCCCAACCCTTTTAATTCACATTAACAGCATGACTCGCAAAGAAAATTTTCAAATAATGAGGATGTTTAAGATATTGCGGCAAATAATTTTCCGATCAAGTAATACCCCAAAATGATTATATAAACCGGCATGATTTCCTCACAAAATTCATTCCGTCGATTGTTAGCTTTCATCTATTGAATACATCAATAAAAGCGACTTCCGCTTATCAGCCAGTCACGTATTATTCACTTCATTGGCAGCACGTCGTAAGCAGTGGTCATTAGCCAGCTCGCTGTTAGCCATTCCATTAATATTTCGAACATTAATAAGGGAACAGCATGTATAACTTTCAGCGCTACAATGCCAAAGAACTGGCGCTTGCCTATATGAGCAGCAAACCACACGATTTTTCGCCAAATGAATTTTTACAGCAGTTGAAAGAAGTCGAAAAATCTTTCGATGCTGCGCTGAGAAATCCTCAGCAACAGCCGCAGAACGGAATGCTGGTGAAGGCGTTTTGATTGCCATCCTGGCTTTCATCAGTTGAGTACCGTGCGTTACCCTTGCTTTACCCGTTAAAGCATTTCGCAAGAGCCTGTGTCTGGTTCACCTGCAAAAAATAATAATGTAGAAAAGCAAAAGCCTCGAATTATCGGGGCTTTTTGTATTCTTATCAGTCACATCTCCTCCAAATCATTCAAGTTGCAGAAAGGCGGCAAACGAACGAATCCCGATGAGCTGACTAAAGTCAGTAATTAGGGTGAGCGAATGCAGCCAACGCACCTGCGGCCTGAAGGATGACGGGGACTATTTCGTCATTTTACGATCGTCAATGTACTTGCGTTTTTCCGGCGCGGGCGGGAAATACTGATATAGCCAGGTTTCTGACAAGGCAGTCTGTCCGTTACGCAGGAACATACGCAGCTCAACCGGTGCGACAGAATCGCTGTCCGGATACCAGTCGAACAGAATGCGATAACCGTCGAACGGCTGCACATACAGAATCTCGATATTTTTGATTTTCCCGTGAGAGACGTTGATGACTGGCTCGATGCCTTTATCGGCAAACGCTTTCAGCTCGCCGCCAACGAAATCGATGGCAAAACGGCGCGCCCAGACCTGCGGATAGTTTTCTCCAGGAGCCCAGCCTTCCGGGAAACCGCCCATACCGGTACGGGTCGCCAGCACATTGGCCAGCGGGCTGCGGTGCGGCGGCTCAGAACTCCAGTACAGTTTGTAGCTGAAGCTGAACTCAGCGCCAGATTTCACCGGTTTTTCCGGCTGCCAGAAGCACACCACGTTATCCAGCGTTTCGCCGGTCGTCGGGATTTCCATCAGGTTAACCGCGCCCTTCCCCCAGTCTCCGACCGGTTCGACCCACAAACTCGGGCGTTTGTTATACCAGCCAATGACATCCTGATAATTGTCGAAATCATGGTCTAGCTGCAACAAACCAAACCCTTTCGGGCTGTTATCGCTGAATGCGTTGAACTGCAAACTCTGCGGGTTATTCAGCGGACGACAGATCCATTCGCCGTTGCCAGTCCACATTTCCAGTCGATCTGAGTCGTGAATTTGCGGATGGATCGTATCGCAACGCCCGCGTTCACTGGTGCCACAGCTGAACATACTGGTCATCGGAGAAATACCCAGCTGTTTGATGTCCTCGCGGGCATGCAGGTGGTTTTCGATTTCCATCACCACGCGGGTCGGTTCGCAGTGGATCACGAATTTATAGGCCCCCGTGATGCTCATGCCGTCCAGCAGCGCATAAACGGTGAACGTCGTATCGCCGGGTTTCGGGGTATCAAACCAGAATGCAGTAAAATCCGGGAATTCCTCCGGCTGATCCGTGAAGGTATCCACCGCCACACCGCGCGCTGACAGGCCGTACTGGTAGGTATCATCCACCGCACGGAAATAACTGGCGCCGAGGAAAGACACCACGTCGCGACGCGTCAGTTCCGGCGCTTTGTTGACTTTAAAACCGGCGAATCCGAGGTTTGAGAAGCCTTCAAGCTGCTTTGTATCCACACCTGCATCGTGATAGTTGAACAGTTCAGGGCGGAAATGAATCTCACGCGCCATATGTTTCACCGGATCCACGGAATACATGCGCACACGGCGCTTAAAGCCCATGCCGACGTGGAATAACTCCACATCCAGCTGGCGGTCCGGCAGACCATTCCACAGTGAATGCGCATGATCGTACTGAATGGCGTTGTAAGCCTGCGGCGTTAGTTCAGCCAGCGTTTTAGGCAAGGGTTGAGGCGCGCCCCCGTAAGGCTTGTCCGCCAAATCTTTCGCCATTTTTTTCAGCGCATTGAAATCAAACGGCAATTCGCCGCCGTCTGCCACATTCGCCTCTGCCGCTTCTGCGGAACGGGTGAACAGTGTGGACATTGCCGGCACACCACACCAGGCGGCGAGTGCCATAGATGCTTTAATAAATGCTCTTCGTTCCATGCCAGAATCGTTTCCTGTGCTGGGCAAAAAATCTGGGGCTTCGTCACAAAAACGCAGTCCCCGCGTATTCAGAATTTTCGACCCTAAGGCTAACGTAAAATTCACAAGCCGAGTACAAGAAATTGAATGCATTCAGCTAATATTTCGCTTGAAAAAGTTAGCGCTTATGACTGCGCTCATCCCCCGTATGGCAAGGGCTGAGAGGGTTTTTGGAAACAAGGGATTGAGCCGTAAAGAATACCCTGTTTAAGGGAGATAACCGCAGAGGACTTTAGGAGCATTCTGTTACCGCAAAGTTAAAACCTTTTATGTGACAGTGTCACTCATTAATTTCCCACACTGTCTTATAGATGTTATAAATTTGTAAAGCCAAAATTCCTCACAGCGGAGTTAACGCATGTCAGATGAACTTATTCAGAAGAAGGCTCGGGCGCTGTACACTCAGCTCACCGGCGAGATTTCACTTCCCTGTTCGCTTCATATTAACGGCGCAGGAAATCTGCCGTCTTATTATCCTGTCACCCCGCTTATTACCGCATCATTGGCATTAGCCGGAATGGCGCTGTCGCGGTTACTGGCGCTCAGGCATGGCGGACATGAAACCGTGACCGTCGACCGGCGGCTGGCGTCGCTTTGGTGTAAAACCAGCATCAGGCCAGAAGGCTGGGAAATTCCACCCGCCTGGGACAGTCTGGCGGGTGACTACGCGACAGCAGATGGCTGGATCCGTTTGCATACCAATGCGCCTGCGCACCGCAAAGTGGTGGAAACGCTGCTCGGAAAAGCACGAAGCCGCGAAGCACTGGCACAGCGTGTCATTATGTGGAAAAAGGCTGAACTGGAACAGGCCGTGGTGCAGGCGGGAGGATGCGCCGCGCAGATGCTCAGCCCGGACCAATGGCAGCAGCATATTCAGGGAAAATCCCTGCACAATGAGCCGTTGTTTCAGCGCTCTTTAACACCGGCAGCCATACTGCCGCAGTGGGCATTGTCCCGTGAAAAACCGCTGACAGGCATTAAGGTTCTGGATCTGACGCGGATCATCGCCGGGCCGGTCGCCACACGTTTTCTGGCCGGACTGGGTGCCGATGTGTTGCGTATCGATCCCTTCGGCTGGGATGAAACCAGTCAGGAAGCCGATGTCACTTTGGGTAAACATTGTGCGCGGCTCAATTTGCATAACCCGCAGGACCGGCACCGGTTCGAAGAATTATTACGTGACGCAGATGTGATTGTTCATGGCTACCGTGCCGGTGCGCTGCACAAACTCGGCTATGGCAGCGAGCAGCGTCGTGCTATTGCGCCGGGTCTGGTGGATGTCTGTCTGAACGCCTATGGCTGGAGTGGCCCGTGGCGCGAGCGCCGCGGCTTCGACAGTCTTGTGCAGATGAGTTGTGGCATTGCGGAACAGGGAATGAAGCTGTCGGGGAGCAATAGACCGGTGCCTCTGCCGGTTCAGGCGCTTGATCACACCACAGGTTATCTGATGGCCGCAGCCGTTTTGCAAGGTTTAACCCAACGGGTGGAGACCAGTCAGGGCAGTGAATTCCGCCTGTCGCTGGCACGTACAGCCCGGGAACTGATGGAAAATGGCGCATCCGCCGCCAGCGACGAACCGCTGATTGGATCCGCAGAACAAGCCGACTTCTCAACGGAGGCGGAAATCACCGTCTGGGGTAATGCCCGGCGTTTGCTTGCGCCAGTCTGGCTGGAAAACACGTCGCTGCAATGGGGTTTACCGGCTTCACCGCTCGGTTCCTCCCCCGCTGGCTGGCAGTCAATGTGAGGATTTCACGGTAATAATGAAAACGCCGCCTTGCGATATTGCAGCGGCGTTTTGCCGATCATTTTCTTAAAACGGGTGATAAAATACGGCGCGTCAGAAAAGCCGCATTGCAGCCCGATCTCTTCAACCGAACGGTCGGTTGAGCGCAGCAGTTCACAGGCGCGTTTTACCCGCCGCGTGGCGAGATAATCCTGAATAGAGCCGCCCGTTTCCTGCCCGAATACCCGTGATATATAGCTTTCTGAAAGACCCAGCGCAGCCGAAAGGTCTGCCAGTGAAAACTTCTGCACGTAATTTTCTTCGATCCATTGCATCACTTTCGAGGCCGTCGTGCGGCTGATGGTTTTCGGCTGCCCGTCCTCCGCAGGCATAAACACCATCAGTTGCAGGATAAGCATGGCGATTTCTTCCCATTGATCCGCCTGCGATTCGGGCAACTGATTAAACTGTTCGAGGATCACTTCGATATGGCTGGCATGATCGCTCAGATCAAAAATCGGCGCGGCACGGTCGGCATCCCAAAGACTGGCGAATCGCCTGCGGCGCTGCGGGAATGATTGCAGACAGCCATCCAGCAACTGATGATCGAGATGAATTGTGGTGCGCAGATACGCGTTCTTCTCGTCCGCTTCCACAAAAACTTTATGCAGTTTGAATGGCGGGAAGACAAACATCCGGCCCGGCCGTAGCGTGTATTGCTGATTATCGACAATCACAATGCCGTAGCCCTGACTAACAAAAAGTAATTCCAGGCACTGATGCCAGTGAAAATAATTGGCGCTGCCGCGGCTCATCCGGTTAAAAGAAACCTGACGTTCGTTAAGGGCAATACGTTCGAGATAATCAGATGCGGGCATTCGGGTCATTTCCTCGCAGTGTATTTTTGCGTCTTTTTTCTTCAGGACAACAAAACACAATTTTCAGTCTGTTTTTTATAATTTAAGCCCTTTTACCCGCCATTTAATAAACACAATTTTAAAAATCACGCCATTCTGTGAAGCAGTTAACAATCAGCACTTCTCACTCCTCTATATTTCAGTCTCGACGCAGAGAATTGAAATAATATTTCAAATTAATAAAACTTTATTTTCTGGTTCCCATTCAGTCACCGGGAGAACTTTGATGACCCTGAATATTGTGAATATTGATAACCCGTTGCGTACCCGCGACGATGTGCAGCAACTGCTTAATGAACTTCTCTCGGCGGTGTCGCCGTATACAGAAGAAGGTAAAAGCGGCATTGATTTGGGAAACTCCACCACGCATTACGGTAAAGAGGTTGCCAAAATGGAGGCGCTGTCGCGCATGCTGTGGGGGATTTTCCCGCTGCTGGCCGGTGGCGGCGAATGTGCAGATCTGCCGTTCTACCTGAATGCCATTCGCCTGGGTACCGACCCGCAGCATCCTCAATACTGGGGGAATATCCGCGATTTCGATCAGCGATGCGTAGAAATGGCCGCCTTCGGTGTCGGGCTGACGCTCCTTAATAAGCAACTCTTGCAACATTTCACCCCGCAGGAACAGCAGAACCTGGCGGCGTGGCTGGATCAGGGGCGTGATGCGACCATTCCCAATAACAACTGGAATTTCTTCCCGATCATGGTGCAGATGGGCTTTAAGCAGAGCGGTCTGCCCTGGGATCCGGCTGCCGCAGGCGCCCGTTTTGAATTGATGGAAAGTTATTATCTTGGCGATGGCTGGTATTCCGATGGTCCGGGCCGTCCGCGTGATTACTACATTTCAATGGCGTTTCATTATTACGGACTGCTTTACGCACAAAATATGGCGGATGTGGATGCGCCGCGTGCCGCCATGCTTCGTGAACGTGCGCAGCGTTTCGCTCAGGATTTCATCACCATGTTCTCCGCAGAGGGTGCGGCCGTGCCTTTCGGCCGCAGCCTGACCTATCGCTTCGCCGAAGCGGCTTTCTGGAGCGCCGCCGCGTACAGCAAACTGGACGTTTTCACACCGGGCATCATCAAAGGTGTGATCTTGCGTCATCTGCGGCACTGGCTGAAAGAGCCTATTTTTGACCGTGACGGCGTGCTCAGTATTGGTTATCACACACCAAATCTGGTGATGGCCGAAGACTATAACGCGCCGGGTTCCCCTTACTGGGCGTGCAAGCTGTTTCTGGTGCTGGCCCTGCCGCAGGACGATGCGTTCTGGCAGGCCGATGAAGCGCCACTGCCGGAACTATCCCGCGCTCACTGCATTCCTCATGCCAGTCAGATCCTGACCCGCGATGCCGAAGGTGAGCATGTGGTGATGCTCACCTCCGGACAGCTTGAGCTGAATAACTTTGTGAATACCGAAGCCAAGTACACCAAATTCGCCTATTCCAGCCAGTTTGGTTTCACACTGGATCGTGGCCGTTACGGGCTGAATCACGCCGGTTGTGATTCGATGCTGATGTTCTCTGAAGGCGACGGGTATTTTCGCGGACGTCGCGACTGTGCCGAAACCCGCATCACCGGCTCGATGATTTATTCCCGCTGGCTGCCGTGGCATGACGTTTGCGTCCGCACCTGGCTTATTCCTTGCGGAGACTGGCATCTGCGCGTACATCACATCGAAAATCAGCGTCCGCTTGATACAGCCGAAGGCGGTTTTGCAGTCATTCAGGAGCCTTCCACGCACGCTGAATTCACCGGCGATCGCCGCGCGATAACGGTCACAGCACGTAACGGCATCACCCGGATTGTCAGTCTGGAAAGTCAGGCTGTGCGGGAAGCCGTTACGGTGGTCACCCCGCCGAACAGCAGCATTATGTTTGCCGAAACCGCGGTCATTCCGGTGCTGCAAAACAGCCTTCCCGCGGGTTCACACTGGCTGATCACCGCCGTATGTGCGTCGGCAACCGATGATATCAGCAACAAAGATGTGCCGGAAGTCAGTCTGGAGGGCGCGCAACTGCGCTGGCAGTCTCCCGGCCACAGCGGCCAGATAACGTTAGGTTAACCGTCAGAGTCCGTTTCAGGAGTCACTATGAAAGCGATAAAAACTGCCAGTAAAACGGCTTACTATAAAATGAGCAGCTTTATATTCCTGTATTTCTTCACCTGGTCTTCAAGCTTCGGGCTGTATGCCCTGTGGCTCGGCCAAAAGGCCGGTCTGGACAGCGTCAGTATCGGCACGGTGTTTGCTATCAACGGCGTATTCGCGGTGATCATGAAGCCGGTTTATGGCTACATCATGGACAAAATCGGCATGAGCAAATCCCTGCTCTATTTTGTCGTGCTGGTTTCCGCGCTGATGGCGCCGTTCTTTATTTACGTTTATCAGCCCCTGCTGGAAAGCCATCTGATGCTTGGGATTATCGCCGGTGCGCTGTATCTGAGCCTTGGCTGGTACGCCGGTGTGGCGGCTTCTGAATCTTACGCCGACCGCTTCAGTCGCCTGTACCACATGGAATTCGGTCAGGTACGTATGTGGGGCTCGCTCGGCTGGGCGCTGGCGGCCTCGTTTTCCGGCTTACTGTTTAATCTTTCTCCGGCCTGGAACTTCGGTCTGAGCAGCGCCACGTCGCTGGTGATGTTAGCGGTTCTGCTGTCGCTGAAAATTGGTGATGAAGAACTCAAAAATAACGACGTGATTTCTGCGCAAAAAATCGTGTTCAGCGACGTTATTTTGCTGCTCAAAAACCGCAAATTCTGGATGTTCTCAATGTATGTCGCGGGCGTGGCGTGGATGATGTTTGTCGCTGAACAGCAGTTCTCACGCTATTTTGTCACCTTCTTCGACACCAAAGAGCAAGGCAATGCCTGGTACGGATATCTGAGCACCGTGCAGTCCGGTCTGGAATTCCTGATGATGATGGTGATCCCTTTCCTGGTGAACTATTTCGGTGCCAAGAAAGGCCTGCTGCTGGTGGGCGCAGTGGTGGGAATTCGTCTGATCGCTTCCGGACTGACCAGCGACCCGCTGCTTATCTCGATTATCAAACCGTTCTACGGGCTGGAAATCGCCCTGCTGCTGGTATCGGTATTCAAATATATCGCTGAGCATTTCAGCAAACGCGTCAACGCCACCATGTATCTGCTGGGTTATCAGGCAATGATTTATGTTGGCTCAATCGTGGTCGCCCCGCCTGCCGGTTACTTCTATGACCGCATTGGTTTCGAACACACGTATCTGGTGATGGGCGGCATTGCACTGTGCTTCACGCTGATTTCTGCTTTCACGCTATCTGCCTGTCACAGCCTGCGTTCCGGCGCGCCAGCCCCGGCAGAACCTGCCGAAAACAACGGCGAACTCGCGCCGCTGAAATGACCGACAGAAATCCATCCATTGATTCTAAGACACTTATTGCTCTGCAAAAGGGAGACGTTATGACGCTCAACATCACGAAAGAAAAGTTACTGCCCGTTGAACTGAACCAGCTGGACAGAATTGCTTTCGCGCAAAAATTACAACGGGCACGCCAGGTGGTGCTCAGTAAAATTTCCCGCAATCTGGATAAATTTGGCGATAAGTTTCCGGCAGAAACCTGCGAAAACGGCCACTACAAACTGACGGAAAATGTGGAATGGACCACCAGTTTTTGGACCGGACAGCTGTGGCTGGCGTATGAGATGACCGGCGACGACCGTTACCGGCTGGCGGCAGAAAAACAGGTGACGTCATTTGGTAACCGCATCGCTAACCGCATTGATACCGCCACGCACGATCTCGGATTTCTCTACAGTTTGTCCTGCGTCAGCGCCTTTAAACTGACGGGCAATCGTCAGGCACGCGGATTTGCCCTGCTGGCGGCCGAAGCCCTGATGGAGCGTTTCAATAGCAAAGCAAAAATCATTCAGGCATGGGGGGATTTAAAGGATCCGGAACAGGCTGGACGCATGATTATTGACTGCAATATGAACCTGCCATTGCTGTACTGGGCAAGTGAACAAACCGGTGAACCTCGCTTTGCAGACGCGGCGCGAGCCCATGCGGAGCAGGCTGCGAAGTATATTGTGCGACCGGACGCGTCGACGTATCACACGTATTACATGGATACCGTGACCGGTGAGCCGCGTTTTGGCAACACTCATCAGGGTTATGCCGATGATTCCTGCTGGTCTCGCGGTCAGGCCTGGGGCATTTACGGATTCCTGCTCAGCTACCGTTATACCGGTGATGAAGAACAGGTCGAGCTGTCACGCTGCCTGGCACATTATTTCCTTAACCGTCTGCCGGAAGATGATGTGTGTCACTGGGATTTGGCGCTGCTGGGCACCGATGCCGTTCGCGACAGTTCAGCCGCTGCCATTGCGGTGTGCGGCCTGCTGAGTCTGGCAACGACCCTGCCCGCCACGGACGACAAACGCGCTTGTTATGAGGAAATGGCGCTTCGCATCATGGATTCACTGACTGAGAATTATCTGACCGGTGAGCAGGAAGATTGTGACGGACTGCTTAAGCATTCTGTGTATCACATGGCGAGCGGTAAAGGCGTGGATGAGTGTTGCAGCTGGGGCGATTATTTTTATGTTGAAGCCCTGACGCGCCTGACGCAGTGCTGGCAATCCTACTGGTAATCACAGTGACGCAGCGCTGACACGCTGCGTCCGCTTTTGTTGCCATTTTTCATTCGTGAATTGTTTTTAAGCATAAGCAGCATCATCATCTCCCTGCGAAGTGTTACAGAGTGTTACTGTAACACGCCTGTTATTAAGCCTTTCTTCTATGTCCTTACATCCATTAAGAATAATCCGAATTAGTTTCCTTTTTTTGTTCAGTTACAAAGTTAATTCTGACATAAACCAAATTAATCAAAAACCTCCCTGTCCGTTAACAACAAAAAATAACACTTCCAACCGGTCAACTTTCATGCAAAAAGTAGAGTCAGCGCGCATTCTTTGCGCTTTGTGCTGACACCAAAGAATCCAATCATTATGCAGAACAAGGACGTCCTACGAGGACTTACTATGCAAACGATAATCTTGGATCCATGCCGGTATACCCGTCTGGGCTTGCAACAATTACTCACCAGCGAACAGGAAATCAGTTACGCCAGCAGTTTTGACCAGCTTCAGGCCGGATGCGTCAGACTCAAACCCTCTGTGGTGTTTATTAATGAGGATTGCATGTTGTCTCAGTCGCATAACAAAGAGCGGCTGGGTGAACTGATTACTGACTGCCCTGAAACGTTATTTTTTATCTTCATGTCGCGTACGCGTATTCATTTTGAAGAATATATTTTTGTTCGAAAGAACGTGATTATCACCTCGAAATCAATTAAGGCAGCAACGCTCCGTCAGTTACTGAATCATCCCTCACTGCCGCAGGCACAGGATCCGGCCAGTTGTGCGGCGCTGGATATCAGACCGGTGATGCTCAGCCGTTCAGAATCCGCCACGTTAAGAATGTGGATGTCAGGTAACGGAACGATTGAAATATCCGATAAGTTGCAAATCAAAACAAAAACGGTGTCTTCATATAAAGGAAATATTAAGCGGAAAATAAAGTCACCGAATAAACATATTATTTATCACGTTGTTCGTTTGTGTGACCAACTCACCAACGGAATATACGTGAATTAGCCTCTCTCCGGTCCCCGCTACAGGCTGTGTCTTGACGTAGCCTGTAGCGAACGCGATAAATCTGCAAAAATGCGATCTGCGCCACAAATATAAACTGAATACCTCCGCTCAAATGCCGATAAATCTTATTGGCGCTTTCTTTTCGTCACGGCAGGACTTGCCCGCTGGCAATGTCTACATCGCTGTTACTTACCGTCCGGAACCGACGGTATGCAGGATCAACAGAGCGGAATAAAATAATATGGATACTCCTACCCTTTCAGATTCCAGAACGTCTTTCATCAGCAATATTCGACTGATTACCCTGATTAGCCTGATCCTCACCGGGATCCTGTTTCTTTTCGCCGTTTCCATCGGTACATCCAGCTTCTTTCTTAAGCAAAGCAATGCCGCACTCGCGAATGCCACGCAGGAACTGCAAATTCGTCTGGCGCTTTCTAACAGTTCTAACCATCTGCGCACGGCGCGTTTGTTACTGATCCAGGCTGCTGCTGCTGCCCGCGTCGGCGATCAGGATGTGTTTAATCAGAACCTGACTGACGCCGCCAGCCGGATTAAACAATCGCAGTCTTCTTTTGAGAGCTATATCAATCGCCCGAATAAAACAGAAAAGGATCTGGCGCTCGATGAGCCGCTGAAAAAAGCTTACAACGATTATCTGACCAAAGGCATGGCACCGATGCTGGAATCAGCCAAACAGGCGCATTTTGAAGAAGTCATTTCTCAGGAAGCCGAAACCGTGCGCAACCTCGATCTGGCCAACAACATACCGTTACTGGCTGCCATCGCCTATCGCACCGAAACCGCCAACGCCATTAATGACAAAGCCCAGCGTAACGCCGTTCTCGGTTATACGCTGATGGCTGGCAGCTTCCTGCTGGCGCTGGTCCTGACCTTCATCACCTATCTGGTGATGCGCAAAGTGATCATTAATCCGCTTAACCGTCTGGTGACGCGTATTCAGAAAATCTCCGAAGGCGACCTGACTCAACCAGGTCAGAGCAATGGCCGCAATGAAATCGGGGTGCTGAGCAGCAATGTTGAGCAGATGCAACACTCTCTGGCGTCCACGGTGCTGACCGTGCGTGAAGGTGCCGTGTCGATTTATCAGGGTTCAACGGAAATCGCTTCCGGTAATACCGATCTTTCCTCCCGCACCGAGCAACAGGCCGCTGCGCTGGAAGAAACCGCCGCCAGCATGGAACAACTGACCGCGACCGTGAAACAGAACTCGGAAAATGCCCATCACGCCAGCAAACTGGCCGCTGATGCTTCGCGAAAAGCGCAAAAAGGCGGCAGCATTGTGGAAGATGTGGTGACGACGATGGATAAAATTTCGCGCAGCTCATCCAAAATTGCTGAAATCACCAACGTGATTAACAGTATTGCCTTCCAGACCAATATTCTGGCGCTGAATGCCGCGGTGGAAGCCGCGCGGGCGGGCGAACAGGGCCGTGGCTTTGCCGTTGTCGCCAGCGAAGTGCGCAATCTGGCGCAAAGAAGTGCGCAGGCCGCGAAAGAAATTGAAACGCTGATTGAGGAATCGGTCGATTACGTGGGCGAAGGCTGCATTCTGGTCGGCGACGCAGGCGATACAATGTCTGAAATCGTCACCGCCGTCGGTCACGTTACGAATATCATGGGTGAAATCGCTTCCGCCTCTGACGAGCAAAGCCGCGGGATCAGTCAGGTCAGTCTGGCCGTGTCGGAAATGGACGGCGTCACTCAACAAAACGCCTCACTGGTGCAGGAAGCCTCTGCGGCGGCGGCATCGCTGGAAGAACAGGCTGCGCGTCTGACTCAGGCCGTCGCGGTATTTCGTCTTGAGGGCACCACTCAACGTGCTCCGGCAAAGCGCCAGCCACCGGTTCGCACCCTTTCCGCCCCGGACTCGCGTTCATCCAAACAGGCCAGCGAACAGCCTAACTGGGAAACGTTCTGATCCCGCAACATTGCTTTAAAAGACAGCCTTTGAAACAAAAACACCGGCGGCATTTGCCCCGGTGTTTTTTTATGCCTACAGCCTGTTTGCAGGCGAAGACTATTCGGTGCCTTCGCGCGGTTCGACGAATGTGCCGTCTTTGCTGTCACCTTCATTGAAGAACCAGATGCCTGCCGGATAATCTTCCAGCGACACCAGATACATGATGCCTTCGTAAAACTCTTCAACGGCTAATACTTTACCCGGACGGCGCGGCCCGCCGTCGGTTTTCACTGTCACAAGATCATTAACTTTCATCAGGTTATCCCATGGTTTTCAATTATGTTTATTGTAGTACAGACCGTCACACAAAAGCAGGTGGCGAGGGGAAAGTTAGCCTGAAAAGCAGAAAATAACCCTGCGGCACTAATTTGCATTTCCTTAACATATTGCGGCCAGAATCCTGACTTTGATATCCACTATACTGACAGCGTGCTCACCCCCGAGGGAGTACAACAATGAATGTCATAAGAAATATTTTTGCCCGCCACTATGCGGGCTTTTTTTATTCTTTTGCCAGCACCTTCCGGTAAAGCAGTATTGCAGAGCAAACTCCGCCTTCTGCATCTGCAAATGACATCCTGACACAGGATCCATAAGCCAGATCGACAAACTACAGACGTAAAAAAACCCGCGCATGCGGGTTTTTGTTATCTTTACGTTTATCGCTGAAACAGCGGTAAAGCAAGATTAGATAGCGGTAACGTTAGCCGCAGACGGACCTTTAGCACCGTTCTCGATAGTGAACTGTACGTTCTGGCCTTCAGCCAGGGTCTTGAAACCTTGATCCTGGATAGCGGAGAAGTGTACGAACACATCTTTGCTGCCGTCAGCAGGAGTGATGAAGCCAAAGCCTTTAGACTCGTTAAACCACTTAACCTGACCTTTCATCATTGACATAGGAATTACCTTTTAAAAATAAATTTCGCCACCATGGGCATGTTATAGCCGGATTTCAGTCGTTACTTATGGAGGCACTAAGAAGGAAATTCGTCAGAGCAGGGTTATCATGGATAACGCTTTAAATTGGAACAACTTTACTCAGGATGTCGTGCATAAATAGGTCTGTACCACAGGCCGGTATGTATTTACTCATGACTGCCCTTTAATAGCAACTCTTTTTAATGCAATGGTGAGGTAAACCCCAAAAATAGTCGAAATACGTACCAGATAGTACAATCATTGAGCAGTTATCAGGCTATTTTTCAACAGGTTGGGAAGTATCAGCTTCAAGAACCGCTCCGCAATGCGCACAAAATTTTGCATCAATTTCATGTCTTGAATGCAGACAAATCTGACAAGAACGCGCCGCACGTCCTTTTTCCAGCTCTTGTGACATATAAGCGGTCAAAATCCCGGTAGGAACGGCAATGATGGAATAGCCAAGCAGAATAAGCACCGACGCCAGCATTCGCCCCAGCGCGGTATGCGGCGTGATATCACCGTAACCGACCGTGGTGAGCGTGACGACCGCCCAGTAAACTGAGGTCCCCAGTGAGCTAAACCCGTCATTCCCCCCTTCTACCGCAAACATCAGTCCGCCAAATAAACACAAGATGATCGCCACAAAGCCGAAGAAGATGCCCAGCTTACGTCGCGCACGCATCAGGCTGCGCCACAAGATCCCGGCATCACTCATATAGCGCAGCAATTTGAGCACCCGAAGTACCCGCAGGACTCTCAGCAGACGTACCAGCACCATCAGATTCGTTGACAACGTGAGCGACGGTATCAACCAGATGATATACATCGGCAACACAGTACAAAGGTCGACAATCCCAAAAAAGCTCAACGGGTAGCGAGTTTTTCGTGGTGAGGAAATCAACCGCAGCAAGTACTCCACCGTAAACACGGCGGTGAACACCACTTCCATCAGGCCAAGCTGTAACAATATCTTCGGCGAATTGGGGAAGAGATCGCTGGCGCTCGACTCAATGAACAAAGAAAGAACGCTCAGCATCGAGATAACAATCCAGAACGTTTCCATGCGGCGACCGCTGCGTGTGCGGTGATCAAATAAAAGGGCATAACATCTGCGTCGTGCTGACGCGAAATAGCGGTAATCCTGAGACATAAACGACACCGGCAAAAGGAGTTAAGGCAAGAATAGACGCTTTTAGACGCCGCGCCTATGGGTGAGAAAGTCCAAAAAAAAGCCGGTCACATATTGTCTTTAAAAGACCCGGTGACCGGCGTTTTACAGCACGAATGTCGCGTGCTGGATTAATCCATGAGCTCTGAAACTGCATTACGGACATAAGCCGTAATTTGCGCGACGTCTTCCGCGTCAGCACTGCCACCGCCAATTGACCGCACGGTATTCTCCAGATGGCCAATATCCTGTTCGACTTTCTTCGCAATCTGCACTTTAACAATCGTATCGACAGAAGAAATAAAAGCCCGCATCACGGCCTTCAGGGCGAAAATCTCACCGAAAGAATCGTACGCAGGTTTGTCCGCAGCGGTTGGTTGCGCTGCACGTGGCGGCAGGTCTTTCAGCCTGTCCACATGTTCAATCATCAGATCCATGTCTCTGATGAGTTCATCAAAACTCTTAGCCACTGGTTTTCCTTCGCCCGGCGAAAGGCAGCAGGATACCACCGCGCTTTCAAGCCGAGAAGTCACAGAAACGTGTAAAGAGTAAATTTCGCCACAATGCGCCTGCCCTGCTGATTTAACTCAATATTCAGGACAGACGCATTAGGTCGCTATTTAACCAATATTGCTATTCAACGCGTAATAAAGGCTATTCAGCGTGCAATACACGCTATCCAATGCGCAATCCACGCGTTTCGATGCGCAATAAGGGTTAACCGGCGTTTTTCAGTGAAGCCATATCAACAACAAAGCGGTATTTCACATCGCTTTTCAGCATACGTTCGTAAGCGCCGTTGATATCCTGCATGTCGATCATTTCCACATCGCAGGAAATGTCATGCTCAGCACAGAAATCCAGCATTTCCTGAGTTTCCGCGATACCGCCGATCAGGGAGCCGGCAACGGTTTTGCGGCCCATGACCAGTTTACCGCTGTGCAGCGCAGGTTCGATTGGCTCGATCAGGCCAACCAGAATATGCGTACCATCACGCTTGAGGGTTTCCAGGTACGGATTCAGGTCGTGCGGGTTCGGTACCGTGTCCAGAATAAAGTCGAAGTGACTTTTCACTGCGGCCATTTGTTCTGCGTCGGTAGACAACACTACGTGGTCAGCGCCCAGACGGTAAGCTTCCTGCTCTTTGCCTTTAGAACGGGTGAATAACGTCACATCCGCACCCAGCGCTTTAGCGAATTTCAGGCCCATGTGACCTAAACCCCCTAAACCAACAACCGCGACTTTATGGCCTTTACCCACTTTCCAGTGCTTAAGCGGAGAGTAAGTGGTGATACCGGCACACAGCAGCGGTGCGGCAGATTTGATATCCAGCTTTTCAGAAACGCGCAGTACGAATTTTTCTGAAACAACGATTTCTTCAGAATAACCGCCATAAGTCATCATGTTGTCATGACGATCAAGGCTGTTATAGGTCATGGTAGCGCCTTCTTCACAGTACTGTTCCAGGCTTTCTGCGCAGGACTCACAGTGCTGACAAGAATCGACCATACAACCGACACCGACGGTATCGCCGACATTGAAGCCTTTTACTTTCGCGCCAATGTGTTTAACGCGACCGATAATTTCATGGCCCGGAACCATCGGATAAATGCTCTGATGCCATTCGTTACGAGCCTGGTGGATGTCTGAGTGACACACGCCACAGTAAAGAATGTCGATCACAACGTCGGTATCACGCGGGTCACGGCGAACAAAGTTATGAGGCGCGAGAGGCGCATCCGCTGAATGTGCAGCGAAACCACGAACGTTAAGCGTCATTTTTTTCTCCTGGTAGGCAAACGGAATACTTCATGCCCGCACGAACTGCAGGCACCAGGAAATTATGCGGGTTTTAGATGACAAACAGATATAACGATTCTCGCTATTGCTTGCCTGAATCTGTTTTTTTCAGGATTTTTTGAAAGGATTGTACAGTGACTAAACAGTGGCGCCCTGCAGGCAAAGCGCCATGTTTTCAGAAAGGATTAAATCAGACCCGCTTCTTTCAGTTCGCTTTTCATATACGCGTAATAGATAGGTGCGGCCACGACGCCGGGGATACCAAACGCAGCTTCAAAGACCAGCATAGCCAGCAGAACTTCCCAGGACTTCGCCTTAATACGGCTGCCGACAATACGCGCATTCAGGAAGTATTCCACCTTGTGAATGATGATCAGATACGCCAGAACCAGCGCGCCGACCCACAATGAAAGGGAAAGACCGACGATGAAAATCAGCGTGTTAGAAATAAGATTACCGATCACCGGTAGCAATCCGCACACGAACGTCACCACCACCAGCGTTTTCGCCAGCGGCAGATGAATGCCGAACAGCGGTAAAATCCCGAACAGGAAAATACCGGACAAAACGGTGTTGATCAGCGAAATCTGGAACTGAGCAAACACAATATTGCGGAAGGCTTCGCCCAGCAAACGCATCCGCTGCAACAGTTCCTTTTTCAGCGGCGCGTGATGTTCACCGTGATTCGGTTGCTGAAGCGAAATAATCGCGCCGAGGATCATGCCGATAATCATCGTCAGAAACACATGTGCCGCGTTCTTGCCGAAAGCCTGAATCATCACAATATGCTCGCGTAACCATTGCAGGAAACTGCGCTGTAACTCTTCAATATTGGCGGGCAGATAATGCAGCAATACCGGCGACAGACGGCTCTGTGCGTCGGAAAGCAAACGCGACACCATGGCATTAAAGGCCACCGGATTTTTCATATCTTCCATCAGAAAATCGGCAATACCGGCAATCGCCACCGTCAGGAAACTGACGACCAGCGTACCGATAACCGCGACCACAACCCAGCGGGCACGTTCTCCGCTGATGATTTTCTGAAAGTACGGCGTCAGGGCGTTGATGAGTTCAAACACTAAAAAACCGGCAATAAAACATGCCAGTAAATGAAGAGGAAGAATCAGTAACAGCCCGCCCATCACAATCAACACACTGAGCCAGCGAATTTGATTCGATCTCATAATCTGCATTACCTGTTTCCTTAAAATCTCTGTGTAGCGGGCTGCGCCCTGCAATCATCCTTATCATAGCACTGAACAATACACCGCCCTTCTACGCAAGCGTAAACCCGCAAGAAAATTTTGACAGTCACGCTGGGTTCTCTATGATCGGAGGGTATTAATAGATAAAGAAAATCCTACATTCTGGTGAATAACAATGTCTGAACTCATCCGCGAAAAGCTCACACTCCCTGAAGGTCACGATAAATTGCTGCTGCACTCCTGCTGTGCGCCCTGTTCAGGTGAAGTGATGGAGGCCATTCAGGCGTCGGGTATCGATTATACAATTTATTTCTACAACCCGAATATTCACCCGCAGAAAGAATATATGCTGCGCAAAGAAGAAAATATGCGTTTCGCTGAGCAGCATGGCATTCCATTTATTGATGCAGATTACGACACCGATAATTGGTTTGAGCGCGCTAAAGGAATGGAAAATGCACCTGAGCGCGGCGAGCGCTGCACCACGTGTTTTGATATGCGCTTTGAACGCACGGCACTTTATGCCTGGGAAAATGGTTTCAGTGCCATTACCAGTTGTCTGGGTATTTCGCGCTGGAAAGATATGAAACAAATTACCGGCTGCGGCGAACGTGCAGCCGCGCCTTATCCGGGCATGGTGTACTGGGATTATAACTGGCGTAAAAAAGGCGGTTCAGCGCGAATGATTGAAATAAGCAAGCGCGAACGTTTTTATCAGCAGGAATACTGCGGATGCGTTTACTCCTTACGCGACAGCAACTTACACCGTAAATCGCAGGGGCGCGGACTGATCAAACTCGGCGTGAAATATTACGGCGACGAGGACGATGAATAACCGCTTTTCACTTTCCTCTCTGCCCTGCAAACCCGGCCTGAGCGCCGGGTTTATTATTCTGCTATTTCTCCCCTCACCTGTCAGATACACCAGATAAAAATCTGCGGTCAGTTATTTATATTGCAGGATTAATTCACTGCATTATTTAACCATTCCCCTGTGAGATTTTTCGCTATTTTTTGCATCTTGCGTTCAGTCATCACGCTTGTTACTTTCCGCTTCACGCATTTTTTATGCGAATTAGATCTATGTAATTACGCAGGGTTATTACCGGTGTATTCACCAGGCAGAGAACCATCAAAAATATAAAACAAACACAACAACATTGAGGGACACACCATGTGGGTTTTAATTGGTATTCCGATCGTCGTGCTGGGATTCGCACTGCGGTTTAATCCATTATTAGTGGTCACCGTCGCCGGTATTTCAACCGGGCTGGCGGGCGGTATGCACACCGTTGAGATCATCAGCGCCTTCGGCAAAGCCTTTACCGATAACCGTTATATGGGTCTGATCTGGCTGACGCTTCCGGTGATTGCCATTCTTGAGCGCAGCGGCCTCAAGGAACAGGCGCGGCATCTGATTTCGAAAGTCCACGCTGCCACCACCGGCCGTGTGCTGATGTTGTATTTCTTCCTGCGCCAGATGACCGCTGCGCTGGGGCTCAATTCTCTGGGCGGCCACGCGCAGATGGTTCGCCCGCTGATTGCACCGATGGCAGAAGCGGCGGCAACCACCAAATACGGTGATTTACCCAATGATGTGCGCCAGAAAATCCGTGCTCACGCCGCGGCGGCGGATAACGTTGCGGTATTTTTCGGTGAGGATATCTTTATCGCCGTGCAATCCATCCTGCTGATCAAAGGTTTTCTTGAGCAATACGGTATTAACGTCGAGCCGCTGCATCTTTCGGTCTGGGCAATCCCGACGGCTATCGCTGCGCTGATTATCCACTTTATTCGTTTGTGGCTGCTTGACCGCTCGCTGGCAAAACGTTTTGACGTTCATCACGGGAGCGCAGCGAAATGATCAGCTTACAAACCGTTTATATCCTCGCAGGACTGATGTTTTGCGCTTACGCCTTCTTTAACCTGCGCGATAAAAGCAACGCACGCCGTTATGTAAACGCGCTGTTCTGGGGCGTTTACGGCATTACCTTCCTGTTTGGCGGTGAGTTACCGCATTTCGTCACCGGTTGCATGGCGATATTACTGGCCATTATTGCCGGTACCGGAAAACTCGGGAAAGGCAAAACAGACAATGATCAGCCGGAAATGGTGGAAAAACGTGAAGCGGGTGCGAAACGTTTTGGCAATAAACTGTTTATTCCTGCCCTGCTGATCCCGATTGTAACCCTGATTGGCACCCTGACGCTGAAATATACGCCGCTGGTGGAAGCCAAAAACGTCACGCTTATTTCACTGGTGATCGGCACGCTGGTGGCATTTATTGCCGCGCTGGTGATGCTGCGCGATTCGCCGGTTAAGGCGATAAAAGCGGGCGGTCAGACTATGGATACCGTGGGCTGGGCGGCCATTTTGCCGCAAATGCTGGCCGCACTCGGCGCGCTGTTTGCGCTGGCGGGCGTCGGCGGCGTGGTGTCTGAACTGGTCAAAAACATTATTCCACTGGGATCTCCGCTGGCGATTGTTATCGCTTATACCTTCGGCATGGCGCTGTTCACCATGATTATGGGTAACGGGTTCGCCGCATTTCCGGTGATGACAGCGGGTATCGGCTTGCCGCTCATCGTGAATCAGCTGGGCGGAAACCCCGCGATTATGGGCGCTATCGGGATGTTGTCCGGTTTTTGCGGAACACTGATGACGCCAATGGCTGCGAATTTCAACATCGTTCCGGCGGCGTTACTTGAATTGCAGGATAAAAATGGCGTGATCAAAGCACAGTGGAAAACCGGCGTATTGCTGTTGCTGGTCAACACCGCCTTTATGTATCTCTTTGTGTTCCGTTTCTGATAAGGGAAAAGATGACAACGCAACCGACAACGACCCTGACGCCAGAAATGGCGTCCCGTTTTGCCTCGCTGGCGCTGAATCATTTAACGCGCGAGTATCCTAATAAAATCATGCACGCCATGAGCAGCGCCGCGGATGCGCAGACCCCGCGCCAGCTGCATCCGATTTTTTACGGCAGCTACGACTGGCATTCCTGCGTTCATGGTTACTGGCTGTTATTACGTTTGCTGGACCGCTTTCCTGACCTGCCGGAAGCCGGAAAAATCATCAGCGTGGTGACGGAGCATTTCACCGCCGAAAACGTCGCGGGTGAGATGGCGTATCTGCAACAGCCGCAACATAACGGGTTTGAGCGGCCTTATGGCTGGGCGTGGTTTCTGGCGCTGACTCAGCAACTGCATGAAATGGCATTACCGCAGGCCGCAGGATGGGCCAAAACGCTGGCACCGATGAGTCACTTCTTTGAGAAAAGCTTCACTGACTTCCTGCCAAAAGCCACGTATCCGCTGCGCGTCGGCAGTCACTTTAATACCGCCTTTGCTCTGGCATTGACGCTCGATTATGCGCGCAGCGTTAAACATTCTGTGCTGGCATCAACCATCGAAGAAACGGCACTGCGCTGGCATCTGGAAGATGTACATTGTCAGGCGTGGGAACCGGGTGGTGATGAATTCCTTTCCCCTTCCCTGATGGAAGCCGAACTGATGCGCCGCGTGTTACCTCGCGACGCCTTTGTCACCTGGTTCGGGCGTTTCCTGCCGGAACTGGCACACAGCCAGCCGGCGCCGCTGTTCACACCGGCGACCGTGACTGACCGCAATGATGGCAAAATCGGCCATCTCGACGGACTCAATCTCAGCCGCGCCTGGTGTCAGCGTTCGCTGGCGTCGGCATTACCTGCCGGTGATACGCGTGCTGCACTGTTGCGCCAGACCGCCGAAGCCCATTTGCACAGCGCGTTGGATCACCTCGACAGCACCTATATGGGCGAACACTGGCTGGCGACTTTCGCGCTGTTAGCCCTCGAAGCCTGACTGTCCTTTCCTCCGTTCAGCGCACAATCCCGCGAGCTGAACGGAGGAAAAATTCATTGAAGTGGCACAGCAACGGATATTCAACACTCAGACGCCCGATCTCCAGTCTCACTTTTTCGACCGCCGCCTGCTGGTGATAAAGCAGGTCATACAGATAATGGATCACCTCGCGCACAGCGGGTTCTGCCTGCCTGAATGCTCCGGCCTGTTCATTAATCCCCTGCGGCGACGCGCGGTTTCCGCCCGCCTGAACATAAGGCGGCACATCCTGCACAACGCAGGATCCGGCCAGCAAGCGGACTCCCGTACCTATAATGCAAAACTGATGCACCGCGCACATGGCTTCAATGCAGGTGTCATCTCCCAGCACAACGTGTCCGGCCAGTCCGCTGTTCTCGCCCATAAACGTGGCATTCCCTACCAGACAGTCATGGCCGATATGCACACCGCGCTCGAAAGTATTGTCATCACCGATACGGGTCAATCCCCCACCCTGTGCGGTTCCCCGATGCAATGTCGCGTGACGGCCGATCCTGTTGCGGTTGCCGATTTCAAGCCCGGCAGTTTCTCCGGCATATTTCAGATCCTGACTGATTTCACCAATCGAAGAGCCCATGCCGATCTGGTTATCTGATCCGATTTTCGTATTGCCGTTGATGACCGTATGCGAAGAAATAATGGTCCCTTCACCGATTTGCACACCGGCGGAAATAATACAAAAAGGCCCGATAACCACCCGCGGGCCGATAATGACATCAGAATCGATGATACTGCTGGCCGCGATGATGGCCGAAGATGAAATCAACACAAACGTCCTTCTGACAGCCGGTAAGCCGCCAGTGGTGAATTAAACGTGTCAGGAGTAATCAGGGAAGGTCAAAATGAGCGGAAGAAACGCGCTCAGAAAGGCTTAAACGAAACGGTTTAGATTAAACAACGCTCCGCTATACCGCACAGGATAAGGGTTTCGGAGGGGAAAACAGGTGAACTATATTTTATTTATTTTCTGAACCTTTTCTAAAAACTCATCACGTAAAACATTTATGACACTCCCGTTAAGGCTTTCTTAAGCTTGAATTAATATGATTCCTGCCATCCATTCCTGCACGTTATGTTTGCCTCGCATTACGTTGGCTTTTTCACCCCTTTTGGGAGTTTGCATTGCGCTACTTATTGCCAAAAATCAGCTATTTCAAGCTGACCTTGCTCTTAACGCTGTACTTCACTTTTGTGGTTAACTTGCCGATTCTGCTGCATTTTTATCGCATCCTTCATGCATTACCGGCTTATAACCTGGCTTTTGCCCTGAGCATTCCTGTCGCGCTGTTTGCTGCGCTGAACTTTGTGTTCACCCCTTTTAGCGTCCGGCCATTGCTTAAGCCCTTCTTCATCATTGTTCTGCCGGTCAGCGCCCTCGCCAGTTTTGCGATGATGACCTTTCAGGTCGTTTTCGACCGAAGCATGATTGAAAACATTATCGAGACCCAATCGTCTGAGGCGACGTCGTATCTCAATCTGAAGGTGGTGCTGTGGTTTGTGTTTACCGGCATCCTGCCCGCTATTCTGTTATTCGTAACGCCGGTAAGCTATGAAAAGACCCGCCTGCGCCGCCTCGGTGTGCGTCTGCTGTCGATGGTGATTTCACTGCTGGTAGTGGCGTCAATCGCCGGTGTTTTCTATAAAGATTATGCGTCTGTGGGGCGTAACAACCGCACGCTCAATCTGGAAATCGTCCCGACTAACTATCTGTACAGCGCTTTCCAGTACATGAATCACCGTTATTTCACGCCGAAAATGCCGTTCCAGACGATTGGCAACGATGCAAAACTGGTGCAGCAAACAGGCCAGAAACCGAATCTGGTCTTCCTGGTCGTGGGTGAAACCGCGCGGGCGCAAAACCAGTCGTGGAATGGTTATGGCAAACCGACTAACCAGTACACGCAGGCCATTGCGGATGTGGTGAGTTTCAGCAAAATGACGTCATGCGGCACGGCGACGGCGATTTCCGTGCCGTGTATGTTCTCGAATATGAAACGCACCAGCTACGACGCTAACCGCGCCCGAAACAGCGAAGGCTTGCTGGATATCTTGCATAAAGCTGGCGTTTCCGTTTTCTGGAAAGATAACGACGAAGGCTGTAAAGGTGTCTGTGACCGCGTGCCAAACGTCATTATCCCGACTAAAAATGACGGCAAATATTGCGACGGCGACACCTGCTACGACATGGCGCTGATGCAAAATATCGATGAGGATATTAAAAACGACGGAAAAAACACCCTGATTGCTCTGCACCTGATTGGCAGTCACGGGCCGACGTATTCCAGACGTTATCCCCCGGAATTCCGCAGGTTCACACCTGACTGTCCGCGCAGCGACATTGAAAACTGTACGCAGGAACAGCTGGTGAATACCTACGATAACACCCTGCTCTACACCGATTATCTGGTGTCACAGGTCATTGAAAAAGCGAAGCAGTATCAGGACAAATACAATGTGGCGGTGATTTACCTTTCTGATCACGGTGAATCGCTGGGCGAAAACGGTCTGTATCTGCACGGCACGCCATACAGCGTGGCACCTGCGCAGCAGACACATGTTCCGATGCTGTTCTGGCTTTCCGATAATTATGCGAAAGCGCAGGGAATCGACATGCAATGCCTGAAAGACAATGCGGCGGACAAAGAGGTCTCACAGGACAATCTGTTCCACACCGTGCTCAGCGCGATGAATGTACAGACGTCAGAACGTGACCCTCAGCTCGATATTCTTGCCGCCTGTAAAGCCTCCGGCTGACCGGGACAGCGTTATGAAACGGTTTGCTGCCGGATTTCACGGCAGCAAACTGCACTCCTGCAGAATACTTTTCGCCAGCGCACTGACCGTCTGATCATAGCGCTGCGTTTCATCATCCAGCACCATATACAGCGACGTTTGCCTGACGGTTCTGGCTGACAACATCAGGCGGCTGAGCAATCCATTTTTCAGCGCGTTATCCACGCTTTCCAGCGGCAGCCAGCCGTAACCAACGCCCACCGTAATTGCTTCAAGCGCCGCACCGACCGTGGTGAATGTCCACTGTGCCACCGTGCCTGCCGGATGTTTATCTTCCGGCGGCGCGTGACGATCAGCGACGCTGATCAGCGGGAAACGCGCCAGATCCTGAGCGGTCAGCGGAGCAGGCAAAGACAACAGCGGATGATCGCTTTTCGCCACCGGAACAAAGTCCACATCCAGCAGAAAACGTCCATGGATTGCGTTTTCAGGCGCGAGCGTGGTGATGTACAAATCGGCCGATTGTTCACTGAGTTGTGCAAGGCTTTCCCCGCGTAAAATCTCAGTCAGATGCACCCGTGTATCCGGGAATTGCGACTGAAAGTGTTTAAGTGCGCGGAACAGTCTGTTTTTGGGAAACACGCTGTCGACCACCAGACTCAGCTCTGTGCGCACGCCGTCTTTCAGCCCGGCAGCCCGATGTTCAAGCTGTAAAAATGCCGATATCAGCGGTGTTGCCTGCGCCAGTAAAGCGCGCCCCTGTTCGGTCAGCGTCGCCTTTCTGCAGTTAATTTCCAGCAAGGGTAAACCGATGCGTTCCTGTAACCCGCTCAGGGCATAACTGACCGAGGACTGACTGCGGTTGAGCACCGTTGCCGCCTGCGCGTAACTGCCCTGTTCAATCACCGTTTGTAACACCACCCATTGCTCCAGAGTGGTTCTTGGCAACGCCATATCGTCATCCTGTCAGAATAAAACACATCTATATTTTAGATGATTTTCATCTGAAATCAGCGTTTTTTTATCAGTTTTTTAAGATGTAATATTCTTCTCAACGAAACGAAATGTTTCATTCCAATACTGAGTTAAGGAGAATTACCATGAGCACATTTGATAAACATGACCTGAGTGGTTTCGTTGGCAAACATGTGGTTTATACCTACGACAACGGCTGGAATTATGAAATCTACGTCAAAAACGCGCAGACTCTGGATTACCGTATTCACAGCGGGCTGGTCGGCAACCGTTGGGTGAAAGATCAGAAAGCGTATATCGTGCGGGTAGCATCTGATGTGTACAAAATTTCCTGGACTGAACCGACCGGGACAGACGTCAGCCTGATTGTGAATCTGGGCGATAACGTGTTCCACGGCACCATTTTCTTCCCACGCTGGGTGATGAATAATCCGGAAAAAACCGTCTGCTTCCAGAACGACCACATTCCGCTGATGAATTCTTACCGTGATGCGGGTCCGGCATATCCGACTGAAGTGATCGACGAATTCGCGACCATCACCTTCGTGCGTGATTGCGGTGCGGATAATGACACTGTGATCGACTGCGCTGCGAGCGAACTGCCAGCCAACTTCCCGGATAATCTGCGTTAATCACGCAGTTCTGAAATACCAATAAAAAACCGCAGCCCGTTCATTCAGGCTGCGGTTTTTCATTATTGAAACGGAAAACAGTGGAAATCAGCGTGACAGCGTTTTCAGCAATGCCGCGTTAAATTTTTCCGGCTCTTCCATCTGCGGAGCATGGCCGAGGCCTTTAAATTCGATCAGTTTCGCATGAGGGATCAGTTTCGCGACCTGTTTGCCCAGCACGTTGTAATGACCGATTTTGGCTTTTACCGCAGGCGGCGCGATGTCGCTGCCAATCGCTGTGGTATCGGCAGTGCCGATCATCAGCGTGGTCGGCACGCGCAGGTTTTTGAATTCGTAAAAGACCGGTTGCGTGAAAATCATGTCGTAAATCAGCGCTGAGTTCCAGGCCACCAGTTTATGCCCCGGCCCGTTATTCAGCCCTGCCAGCATATCGACCCAGCGGTCGTATTCCGGTTTCCACTTATTCACGTAATAGGTTTTGAGTTCATACTGTTTAATGCTTTCTGCCGAGGTTTTCAGCTCACGGTCGTACCACTGATCCACGGTACGATACGGCACCCCCTTGGCTTTCCAGTCTTCCAGACCAATCGGATTCACCAGCACCAGTTTCGATACTTCCGGTGCAAACATCAGGCTGTATCGCGTCGCCAGCATACCGCCGGTAGAATGCCCGACAATCACGGCTTTGGTTATTTTCAGGCTTTTCAGCAACTCATGGGTATTAGTCGCCAGTTGCTGAAAACTGTACTGGTAATGGGAAGGTTTGGTCGATGAACAGAACCCGACCTGATCGGGCGCGATCACCCGATAACCTTTACTCACCAGCGCCGAAATGGTGTCGCCCCAGGTCGCGGCACAAAAATTCTTACCGTGCATCAGCACGACAGTCTGACCATTTTTATGCCCGGTGGCCGGTACGTCCAGATAGCCCATTTGCAGCGGAGCACCCTGGGAATTAAAAGAGAATTGTTTCAGCGGAAAAGGATAGTCAAAACCCTGTAGTTGCGGCCCGTAGCTCGGCGCATCAGCAGCAAACGCTGAGCCGGAAAAGACTGCACCTGAAAAGGAAAAAGACAACACAGCGGCAGAAAGAAGCACTTTAAAACGGGGAAGCATCGGATAGTCCTGGTGTCGGTGACTGACAGACGGCGTAAAGTCTTATGCTACAAACTTTATGCCGCCAGTAAAACCCGATAACACTCAAACCGCACAAACTGATGCAGACTTGAGATCCAGCTTAAACGGTAAATCAGACCGCCCGGTTCACTGGAATAACGGCACCGCAGTGCTTCAGCCGGGATAACACGCTGACCCTATTTGATAGACACAAAAAATAGTTAAACAATGAATTATTCATGATTTGCATCAAAAGACTGGCTTATCAATGGCGTGAAATTAACCTTCTTATCCAGCTGTAACAATGGTTAACACCATTATGGGTTATATTAACAGAACAAAACTTCTTGCTCCGTCTCTCACTGGTGGATATCTCTTTGGGCTCAAACTGGTTAAACCGATCATCCATGCGGATTTGCCTCGCGCTGCTTGCGTTCACGCTGGTCGCGGCAGTCGGGATACTGGCTATTTCCTGGCAAACGTCGCAGGGATTACGGCGCGATGTGAGCGCCAGCCTGCAACAATCAGTGAGACTGGTGGACATGACGCTGGATAATGCCGCGATCGCCGCCGGCGCGGTGGAAAATCTGATTGGTGCACCTTGTGATCAGCCGACCATTCAGGCGCTGCGCTGGCAGGTCGCCAAAGTCCCCAACGTGCGCACCGTCAATTTATATCGCCAGCATAAGGTTTATTGCGCCTCTTTATTCGGTGAGCGAGACGATACGATTTCCACTCAAAATTACGTCGATGGAAAACTGATGCTGATGAGCGGCAATATAGTGACGCCCGATCACCCGCTGATTGCCTATCGTCATGATGTTAACGGCAGCGGCGTACTGGTCGGGGTCGATGGTTATTTCCTGCATAATATTCTGCAATTGCTCAGCACCCATGCGTATCTGATCCTGCAAGTCGGCGACAAGTGGATGGACAGCCAGGGCAAAATTCATACTTCTGAAATCTGGCCTGATGGCGAAAAGTTGTCTCTGAAATCCTCGTTATATCCCTATGAAATGCAACTGGTTATCCGCCCGAGCGATCACTGGGGTTATATTTTCGACTACGCCACTGTCAGTCTGATCCTGTTCCCGCTGATCAGCATCTTCATTGCTTTTATGACCTATGCGCTGCTTGGCCGGTTGGGTGGCCCGGTTGCTACACTGAAAAACGCGCTGGGGAAAAAACAATTTATCCCTTACTTGCAGCCGGTCGTGGATGGAACAAACCATGAAATTACCGGCGCTGAAGTGCTGATGCGCTGGCAGCATCCGCAGATGGGGCTGATCCCGCCATATCAGTTCATCCCTCTGGCAGAAGAAAGCGGGCTGATTGTGCCGATGACCCGACAGATGATGGCGCAGGTGCGCGATCAGTTCGGCCCGATGGCCGCTCAGTTGCCAAAAAATTTCCATTTCGGGTTCAATATCTGCGCCAGCCACTTTAAAGACCTGACGCTGGTCGAAGACTGCAAAGCCTTTATTGACGCCTTCCGGGAGAAACCGATCAATCTGGTTCTGGAACTGACGGAGCGCGAGCTCATAGAGCCTTCAGAAACCACCCACAGCCTGTTCAGTGCCTTGCGCCGGATGGGCGTGCTGGTCGCCATGGATGACTTTGGTACCGGCCATTCCAGCCTGGCTTACCTGCAAAAATTCCACATCGACATTTTGAAAATCGACCAGAGTTTCATAGGCCGGATCGGCACCGACGCACTGGCCGGGCATATTGTCGATAACGTAATTGATCTGGCTAAACGCCTGCAAATGGTCATCGTGGCAGAAGGTATAGAAACGCAAAAACAGGTGGATTATCTCGCCCCCTATCGCCTCGAATACCTGCAAGGCTACTTTTTTGGAAAGCCTGTTGATCCATCTGAATTTATCGATAAGTGGATCAGGCATTAACCCTTCCCCGCGCCCGCCGTGCGTTTCGATGCGGCGGGCACGTTGCGCGCTCTGTGACTAGAATAATAACGTGAGCTACGTCTGATTAGACGTGTGCGCATTTTGCTTAAAATCTTATGATGTGTAACATCCATTCAGAATTGTCCCGATACGCTGCTAACCTGTTGAAGTTACTTGTATTGGTGTAGTCTGAGGCAAACCCTGCTGATAAATTGAATGATCACTTTGCGAGCAAGATGATGATTAAGTGGCCGTGGAAAGCGAATGAACTGAAAATTGAGAAATCAGACGCGTGGAATGACGCTCTGAATATCCCGCTGTTGTCCTCCCTGAACGAGCAAGAGCAACAACGTCTGATTCAGGTCGCCAGCCAGCTTTTGCATCAGAAACGACTGGTTCCTTTGCAGGGTATTGTGCTGACTGAACAGATGCAGGCACGCATTTCATTACTTTTTGCGCTGCCAGTGATGGAACTCGGTGCGTCGTGGCTCGATGGTTTTCATGAAATTTTGCTCTACCCTTCCCCTTTTGTTGTCGATTCTCCATGGCAGGATGAAAACGGACTGGTTCATGCCGGTACGCAAATTCACGCCGGTCAGAGCTGGGATCAGGGTCCGATCGTGCTGAACTGGCAGGATATTGAAGACTCGTTTGATAACTCCGGTTTTAACCTGATCATCCACGAAGCCGCGCATAAACTTGATATGCGAAACGGTGGCGAAGTGAGCGGCATCCCGCCGATTCCGTTACGCGAAGTGGTGGCCTGGGAGCATGATTTACAGGCGGCGATGCAGAATTTACAGGATGAAATTGACACCGTTGGCGAAGAAGCGGCCAGTATGGATGCCTACGCAGCGACCGATCCGGCAGAGTGTTTTGCCGTACTTTCTGAATATTTCTTTAGTGCCCCAGAATTGCTTTCGGAGCGTTTTCCGCTGGTATACGGTCATTTCACCCGTTTTTATCAACAGGACCCGCTGGCAAGGCAACTTCGCGGTCAGCGTTGTGATTGTTAAAAGTCAGGATTAAACGGTTTTTCCTGACCAAAAAGTGAAGTTTTACGGCTATATTGATTAGTTGGTGAGCAGTCGCACTGCTTTTCACGAAATTGCCATTGACACTCCACATCCCTCTGGATATTATGCGCCCCGTTCACACGATTCCTCTGTAGTTCAGTCGGTAGAACGGCGGACTGTTAATCCGTATGTCACTGGTTCGAGTCCAGTCAGAGGAGCCAAATTAGAAAAGCCCGCTTAAGGAAACTTAAGCGGGCTTTTTGCTTTTCTTGCATCGTTGCAATTATTTATATGATTTAGGTTCAACGAATTAGCGAGAAAAGTCTTCTTGATGCATTTTCATTTCCCCTCCGCATCGGGCAAGATTTGGGGTCATTTCAGTTCGATTATGGAGTGACCACCCTATGTCTCTGAACGACACTAAAATCCGCAGCTTAAAACCATCCGCTAAACCTTTCAAACTTTCCGATTCACACGGCCTGTACCTCTTAGTAAATCCATGCGGTTCACGTCTCTGGTATCTCAAATATCGCTTCAACCGAAAATAATACCGCCGCGCAGACCCCGGTTGTCTCTCTTATGTATTCCACTACTAAACATAATTAACATAAGTGCCAAATATCATCATTAAGTAACATGGGTCGACAAAAATTATTAATTGCCTCCATGTGACATTCATCACAAAACAGGGTTGCATAACCTTTACTATTTACTGCATAGCAAAAGCATACCGTTCTGTTAGGAAAATTAATCTCATCATGCGGTAAAATTGATTTCACTATTTAAGAAGGGTTAAGAAACCTAAAGCGATAACTTGAGCTATTGGCATCAGGAAAATAAAATAATTCCTTAAATATTTAGCAGGTCTATTTTCACAATGAATAAAATACTCCGGAATTTGCCGGATGATTAACCACGACCCTGTTTACACAGGTATTTTATAAGAGGAGCATTATAATACAAATCCATTTTTTAATTACCACAGCACTACGTTATACCTCAGGCCTTTATTTGCTCGCTGTTTCTATTGGCGATGCCTTATTGTCCTGAAAAATCGTATCTATATCTTATTGAACAAACCAAAAAGGAATACAATCATGACAATTACTTATATTAAAACTGAACTTGCACCAGCCGACAATCAGCTCGCTGCATATATTTATTTTACTTCGGATATGCCAGTAAGCTATTCCTACACTGTATCAAAAAGGACAACCAGCCCAACCAGCGTAGATTTTTCCTATACATCGGATCTGATTTATGGTGTTTCTCAAACCATAAAAATTCCAGTTATTGGCCTTTATGCGCAATATGCAAACAACGTCCAGGTCGTGTTTAGGGATATAAATGGAAATGAAGTTTTCAATCAACCATTCTCTGTTAGCACAGAAGCTCAGGTATATGATAAATCGGTTATCTTCCACCTCGATATTGAACAAACAGATCCTGCGCTATTTACATCTGTATGGGGAAACAGTTGGTTAATGCAATCTACAGGCCGCGGTTACGACCAAAATGGGGACCTGCGTTTTAACTTTTTAACGGTTTATCATCTCCAGCCGTTGAGAATTCACAATGGCTACATCTATACAGGTAGTGATGAGGACATGTCGTGGTATGGTCGTCGTTTTTTCAAAATTGACATTCTCGGTAATGTCATCTTTGAATTCGACATGCGTGATTCTGATGGCAATCACTATTCAAATACTCACGATTTAGTCTGGGATTCAGCAGGCGATATTTATATGTTTGGTAACGACAGTCCTAACCGGATAACCAATACGATGGGACAAGATGCCCTGGTTATGAAGTTCAACGATCAGACCGGGAAAATGATTTGGGCAAAAAACTACACCAGTGAGTATAGCGGCTCTCAGGTTTTAAATAATGCCACTCCTAATGACATTCATTTAAACTCGCTTTCATGGATCACAAGTAGCCCAAATAATGAGGAGGCAGTTATTGTTCATGCACGTTCAACGAGTACGACTTTTGGCATATCTGTCGCTGATGGTAGTATCTTGTGGGTGATCGATACAGGTAATTTCAATCCTCAATTCCCCGTAAACCCGGAAACTATTCATATTGATAACTCCGGTATTACTCACTTTGAAAATGGTGCTCACACTGTGTGCATCACTAATAACAGTGCATTTGCAGAAAATATCGACCCAACGGTGGGGAAATTTGTTTTATCTGTCTTTGATAATAGATCGTGTCTTGATGCGGATGGAAATCCTGTTATTCGCCCGATAAATGACAAGGCGACAACCGATACCTATTCAACACCTCCTGCTCGTATTCTATTCTATGCTGTAGACTTAGCAGCAAAAACAGCAGTGGAAATTCAAGCACCTATCGAACTGCCAACGACCCCCATCGTCCAATGGACTGATTTTATGGGAGGAGTGTTTGACCATGATGATTACTTCGTTATTTTCACCAACCATGCCCGTTCATTCTTTATTTCCGATGTGAACGGCAATATGATAGCGACTATCTACGATGTAACTTCTCAACCTGATGGCGCGCCTCAATTCCCTGCTGAGTCCTATCGTGCACGATTATTTAACCAAACGGAGCTATCTGACTTAATCACTACGGCATCGATTACTGCAAATTAATAAAAACAGGTAATTATAAATAACAGAATCAATTGATATAATTGCCTATGTTAAAAGGGTTCATGTATCTACATGAACCCTTGACCCTATATGCCAAGTATTTAAAAACCTGTCTCAACAGGACTTGTAAGTTTACCGTTATAGTCATGCGCAAGGTCACATATTAATTGCGTTACGCGCCCTGCGGATAATTGAGCACTGCGGGTAAAATTAGTTTGTTGGTATAGCCAGTGGATAAAGTGCCTGCTGGCCGTTAAAGAGAGCGTTTCAGCGTTATTGCTATCCCCGCCCGTTAATGAACAAACCATCTTACGATTTTTCTTCTGCGCCCAAAGCTGCCATTGGCCTTGCCACCAGCCATGCTGTGTTATTCCCTGAAAATTCCAGGGGATATTACTCTCAGTGTCATTTATTTCTTCTTCTATAAACCAAAGCTCAGCTTGCCGCTGGCGAAACAGATCTGCCCAAACAGTAATGACGGCTCCCCGAAGAAAACATTCGTGTGAAATAACATGTACTTTTACCTTAGGAAAAAGGATGCTCAGTACTCGGAAATGCCCGTGAGCCGCGATAACTGGACGCAAAATTGCACCTCTGGCGTTACGTTTAAGAACCGCACTTCCATACTGAATTTCATCAAACTGGCTCCGTCTCAGAAATTGCGTCTCGCGCAAATCGACGCGATTTACGATATCGCTATGATGCAAATCAGGTTCAATTCTCCCGCGCCACCGGTACCGCAGAGTTTCACCAATGAAATGCTGAGTAAAATTTGTGGAGATATGAAGAATATTACCGAAGGTGGCATCGAAACTGAGCAGAACATACAGTTTCTGTTCTGCACTACTCCCCTGGAAGGGCACAATAAGTGACACAGTTTCAATTCTTTCCGGAGGGATTATTTTTCTTTGTTTTTGCTGTTTGGGTGTCCAGACTTTTCTGCAGACACGGCACTGAACTCGCTGTGTTCCCCGCGGGTTATGACCATAGCAAATAGTTTTGTTGCAATAACATTCAGGACAAAAACGACCGTTTTCTGAGGCATATGCACTTAAGTGAGCAGACAGCCAGTCATTAAATTGTTGTTCATCAAACAGAGGGGGATAACTCCCACATGCACGACAGTGCAATGCTGGATATCCCAGTCTGTAGTCTGGCCAACTGTAATCTGCAGATGCGGAGATTGGCAGCCCTAAATTGCGGCAACCAAACGATTTGCAGGTATTAATGGTAAACAGAGTCAATATTAGTCACCAACGATTTCAATGGGTCGATGATTTTGCCCCATAACTCTTGCTTAATTGTGTGAGCAGACACGCATTTAAAACCCTTTCAGAACGTAAAGTAGCGAGTCTTTATAAAACTGAAAGGAATTGATTATGAAGATAAAATTAATCGCAGCGGGTATTCTGCTGACGTTACCATTTTGGGCCTGCGCCAAGGATCTCACTATTATTTATACTAATGATCTCCATGCTCATGTGGAACCTTATAAAGTGCCATGGATTGCTGACGGTAAACGGGATGTGGGTGGCTGGGCGAATATCACCACTCTGGTAAAAGAGGAAAAAGCCAAAAGTAAAGCAACTTGGTTTTTTGATGCAGGTGACTATTTTACCGGCCCTTATATTAGCAGCCTAACGAAGGGCAAGGCCATTATCGATATTATGAATACCATGCCGTTTGATGCGGTCACAATGGGCAATCATGAATTTGATGATGGCTGGGATAATGCGTTACTCCAGCTTAGCCAGGCGAAATTCCCTATTGTGCAGGGCAATATTTTTTATCAGAACAGTGATAAAGCATTCTGGGATAAGCCATATACCATTGTTGAAAAAGATGGCGTGAAAATTGGCGTTATAGGTTTGCACGGCGTATTTGCCTTCAATGATACGGTTTCTGCTGCAATGCGCGAAGGTATTGAAGCGCGGGATGAGATTAAATGGTTACAGCGTTATATCGATGAACTTAAGGACAAAGTGGATTTGACCGTATTGCTGGTTCATGAAGGCACGCCTGCCCGTCAGTCCAGTATAGGCAGCACCGATGTGCGTCGTGCGCTGGATAAAGATATTCAAACCGCAAACCAGGTGAAAGGTCTGGATATTCTGATTACCGGACATGCGCATGTCGGTACGCCGGAACCGATTAAAGCAGGCAATACGCTAATCCTCTCGACCGATAGCGGCGGTATCGATGTGGGGAAACTGGTACTGGACTATACGAAGCCACATAGCTTTACGATGAAAAGTTTCGAACTTAAAACCATTTACGCAGATGAGTGGAAGCCCGATCCGCAAACGAAGCAGGTGATCGACGGCTGGAATAAGAAACTCGATGAAGTGGTAGGACAGAAAGTGGCGCAGTCGCCGGTTGAATTAACACGTGCATATGGTGAATCAGCATCACTGGGCAACCTGGCTGCGGATGCTTTGCTGGCCGCTGCGGGTAAAAACACACAGTTAGCCTTAACTAACTCAGGCGGTATCCGCAGCGAGATCCCGTCTGGCACGATTACGATGGGCGATGTTATTAGTACGTTCCCATTCCCTAACGATCTGGTCACTATGGATCTTACCGGTAAACAATTACGTAGTTTGATGGAACATGGCGCAAGTTTAAGTAACGGAGTGTTGCAGGTCTCAAAAGGTCTGGAAATGAAATACGACAGCAGTAAACCCGTTGGACAACGGGTCCTGGAGCTTACCCTTAATGGTAAGGCGATTGTGGATGCGACGGTTTATCACATTGCTACCCAAAACTTCCTTGCTGATGGTGGTGACGGCTTCACCGCGTTTACCGAGGGTAATGTGCGTAATACAACAGGTGGGTATTCTGTTTACAAAGCTGTGATCGATTACTTTAAAGCAGGTAACACCATCACCGATGAACAACTTAACGGTATGCGCGTTGCTGATGTGAAAAAATAAATGTTTTGTTAGCCGCATCAGTTAGCGCAAAGGATGTGGCGACCTATTACACCAACGATTTACATGCTCATGTATCTCCGGGGAAAATTCCGGCAGAGAAACCCTATTACAAAAGCCCGCTTAAGGAAACTTAAACGGGGCTTTTGGCTTTTGTGGTGTGTCTTGAGCCAATTCCAGACAGGCTGGTTAACTGGTATTACAACCTCGCGACGATGACGTCATACAAGAATTAGGCATTGCGCAGCTCAGTCAGGGAGAACAAGCCATTATTTAATTTTAGTGTGAAGTCAGTCATGTAATAAAAAAACCGCGTTGCCATTTCCGTTCGATCTCATCTATCTCAGAACCATGTGAAATCGATTTCATAAGAACTCATGGCCACTATCAAAGATGTAGCAAAAAAAGCAGGATTGTCCGTCACTACGGTTTCTCGTTTTCTAAACCAGCATCCCTATATTTCCGACGACAAGCGGGAAAAAATACTTTCCGCCATGAAGGCCCTGGATTATGAACCTAGCACCGTTGCCCAACAGATGCGGGGAATAAAAACGCATCGTATTGGCGTATTGATCTCGAGGATTACCAACCCCTTCTTCGCCAGTCTGGTAGATGCTCTGGAAGTGAATGCACGCAAGAATGGTTATTCGGTACTTATTATTCAAAACCACAACAGCCCAGATGAAGAGAAAAACTGCCTAGACTTGTTAAAGAAAAAAATTATCGATGGGCTGATCCTTTGCTCAGTTGAAAGCGATAAAAATGTGATTGAGAAGTATCAAAAATATGGTCCTATTCTGCTCTGTAATACCAGTATAACTTCATCGTCACTGCCGATCGTCAGAGTAGATGATGAGACAGCCACCCGTGATGCTATTCGTTACTTAATAAGCAAAGGCTATCGCAAAATAGCTTACTCGACCGGCGGTAGTTTTGAGAAAACAGGTCATGGTAGCAGAAGAAATAACGGTTACGTTACAGCGATGAATGAGGCAGGCCTTACCATTCACGATGAGTGGATATTTCGGCATATGCACACCTATAAGCACGGCCAGACAATAGCTCACAATCTCCAGAGCCTGGTTCAAAATAACCGACCCGATGCCATTTTTGCAGGCAGTGACGAGGTTGCATGCGGGCTAATGTCCACTTTGTTACTTCATGGCCAGCGCGTCCCGGAAGATATTGCAATTTTAGGTTTTGATAATCTCCCAGTTGCAGAAATGCTCAATATACCCCTGACGACTGTCAATCAACCCATTGATGAGCTGGGGAGGATTTCTGTTGAGTTTTTACTCTCTTTAATAAATGGTCAGCGCTATGAATATGACTCAGCCCTGCTTAAGTCAGACTTAGTGATCAGAGAGTCAGCATAAATTTTTTAAGTAAATATGGTATCGATTTCATACAAATGACGAAATAATACGTCACATCAGTGAGGTCAAAGGGGTATTTTTCAACGCCGGACAATATCAGATTATCCTCGGCACAGGAATAGTAAATAAGGTGTATAACGAGTTTTCTGCGGCTTTTCATATTAATGAAGTAAGTAAAGACGAAATAATCCAACAGAATACCGGAAAACTACAGCGCGGCATGCGAAATTTATCTGACGTATTCGTTCCGATTGTCCCCATCCTTGGGGCGACAGGACTTTTTCTCGGTATAAAAGGAGTAATACTCAATGATACCGTGCTGTCTTATGTCGGTAGTGCTCCTCAGGACATTCCACTTTATATAAAAACACTCACGACGGTTCTTTGCGATACGGCATTTGCTTTTCTCGCAGCCTTTATTTGCTGGTCAGCATTTAAAAAATTCGGTGGCACCCCTGTTCTTGGATTTTTGATTGGCCTGATGCTGGTATCTCCCGCATTGCCTAATGCGTATGAGGTCGCTTATGGTCATGCCCAACCTATTTATATTTTCGGATTTATTCCACTGGTGGGTTATCAGGGCTCCATTCTGACTGCTCTCATTACCGGAATTATCGGTGCTAAGATCGAAATCTTTTTCCGCAAAAAAATGCCCAACGCGATGGATCTTATATTCACCCCATTCGTAGTGATTCTGCTTTCCATCGCGATAGCTTTATTGCTACTGGGGCCCTTGGTTCATGGTTTTGAACACTATGCCGTGATGGCAATTCAACAGTTTCTCTCCCTGCCTGCGGGTATTGGCGGATTACTGATTGGGTTCATTTATCCCATCGCCGTGATGACCGGAATGCACCATATGTTTATTATGATCGAAACCTCCCTGATTGCAGGAACAGGCTTCAATCCCTTAATTACAGTATGTGCAATGTACGGTTTTGCTAACTCTGCAGTATGTCTGGCTATCTCTTTAAAATCTCGTGACATGGCCTTTAAGACCTCAGGTATTTCAGCTACGGCGACCCAGCTTCTTGGTGTTTCGGAACCCGCGCTGTTTGGTATTGTGATGAGGTCAGGAATACGTGCAATTACGATAATGTTACTGAGTTCAGCATTAGGAGGAATGGTACTTTCATTACTTTCAGTAAAAGCTAACTCTTATGGACTTGCCGTACTGTTATCTCCATTAATGTATATTTATGATCGCTACCAGGTGCTTAGTTATATTTGTGTGGGTATCGCGGTGTTTATTTTCGCCTTCACGCTAACGACACTGTTGGTCAACGTGAACAATTCTTCCGCAAACCGGGGCCTGCAAAAAAAGAGTGTCCATACGGCCGCTGCCAGCCAGACATCTGTAAAAGTGTCTTAAGTCCTCAGAGTGAGCCGCGGCGAAGCCATCATTCAACAGAATAAATTGATATCGATAGCCGCCTGTCTTTTGAATCTGGCAATATGTATTCGTCACCGGCTCACAGAGGTAATGTGAAAAATATCCAACCCAAATAAAAAGCCCTTCCGGGCTTTTTATTCATCATCAGCTCAAACCACTTATCACCACATCAAATCATCTGGCACTTTGAAATCTGCATACGGATCATCTTCGTCCTGCTCTTCCTGACTCAGTGCGCTGTTTAATACAATGCTGTTGGCATCACGCTGCGCGATTTTATCCGCTACGCTGGCAGGGATAATGGCGTATTCGCTCTCGCCGCTCTTTTCAGAAACCAGACGCGCAATAGCGAGACGGCCGCTGATCAGCTGCGCCTGAGTGGTTTTATCCACGGCGATGCGTTTGATCAGTTTGTCGTCGGTGAAGTTGAAATCGATATTGCCTTTCGAAATGACGATTTTATTCATTTCAATCAGCTGTTTTACCTGCGCTTTATACTCTTTAGACAGCGCCGCCTGCTTCTGTTCTTCGCTCAGCTGTTTATCACGCTCAAGCTGGGCTTTTTTATTTTCTTCCACAGCGGCACGGGCTTCACGTGCCTGAACGCGTGACTTTTTTGCCGTTCTCTGCACTTTGTCCATCTTTTTGCTGCTGACTAATCCCGCTTTCAGCAACTGTTCTTGTAAGGTGAGTTTTGACATCGTTGTTTCTAAATCCGTTGAAAAATTTCAGCGATTATAACCGTAATTTTTAAGCCTATACAGGCCGGAGAACCTGAATGCTGAGTGACAGGTTCTTAGTCGTCGAATTGTGCCCGATAAAAAGCCCGCCTCAGAAAACTTCAGCGGGCTTAGGCTTACCGGCTCTGCTTATCCCTTAGCGAAGTTCGCCTGAATGCGCTGTTGCAGATAATCTTCGGCACTGATGGCCGGATACTTCGCCTGCGGCCCCAGAATTTCGACGTCTTTATTGGCCTGACAGAAAAATGCCAGGCTGTAGCGCGCGCCCTGATATTCACCGGGCAGCGGGCTTCTGACGCGATGGAAGTTTGATGGCAACTGGTCGTCGCTCCAGCGCATCAGCATGTCGCCGATGTTGCAGGTGATCACCTCTTCGCGCGGCTCGATGCTGGTCCATTGCTGGCTTTCGCTGTCTTTGCCCGGACAAACCTGCAATCCGCCCTGACCGGGACGCTGGAAAAGCAGCGTCAGGCAGTCGAAATCCGTATGCGCACCGGCGCGCCACATGCCCTGCTCCGACTGTTCGGTGGCATAGTAGTGCAGCATACGCAGCGTACTCTGGTAGGTTTGCTCCTCCGGATTGTGCGCCTGCTCGAAAAAGTGCTCCGGGAAGCCCAGTTTTAGCGCGAAACAGGAAAGCAATTTCATGCCCAGTTGCCAGCATTGCGATTCAAAACTCAGCATCGTGTCTTTGAACGCCGGCAGTTCCTGTTCGCCTGGCCACAGTTTGTCCATCAGCGGGCGGGTGATCTGATAGGACTCTTTCTGATCCGGCGTTTTGGTTGACGGCCGCACCTGTGATTTATTCTCCCAGCCAGCGTTACGCGCCAGCGGATACTGCGCTTTTACCGCGTCGGGCAGCGAGAAGAAATCTTCTGTCATGCTGAATGCCTGACGGATATCGCTCAGTGCGATGCCGTGATTGCTCACCTGAAAGAAGCCGATTTCGACGGCTGCATTCCACAGTTCATCCGCGATCTCACTTTTACGGTTTTCGAAATCTGACAGGTCTATACAACGCACTTCACGGGCAAACGTCTCTTCACCCATCGCCCCCATTCCGGCTTCTTTTTCCAGTTCCTGTAATGCATAACCTGCTGTTTGAGCAGACTGTGTTTGAGTTGATTGCGTCATTATTCTTATCCTTCTTTATCAATTAGGTTAGCGCGCAGCACGTTGTTGCAGGGTACGGACGGCAGCCATCGCGTCATGGCGCATGGCGTCCAGATCCAGACCGGGGATAACATCGTTTTCGACGATCACGCGGCCATTGATCATCAGCGCCTTCAGTGAAGCGCGACCGCCACAGGCCACCGGGCCGATTGCCATGTCGTGCAGGCCGAAATAACGCGGATCGTCGAGCCGGTAAATGGCGATATCCGCCAGCATACCGACCTGCACGGTGCCGCTCTGTTGCAGACCGAGGATCTGCGCCCCGCCCGCGCTGCCCCAGCGCACCACATCTTCGATGGATGCCGCATCGCCGCCGCCCTCAAAAGTGCCGCCGTCATAGCGCGGTGTCGCCATCATGCCTTTACGCGCGCGCTGTAAAAGCCACGCGGCATGCGCTTCACTTTGCATGTCGGCGGCTTCGTTGGATGCCGCACCATCAACGCCCAGCGAAACCGGCACGCCCGCCTGTTCCAGCGCCAGCAGGTCGGCGATGCCGCTGCCCAGACGTCCGTTGCTTTGCGGACAGTGCGCAATGCCGGTGCGGGTTTGTCCCAGCATGGCGATCTCCTGCGGCAGTAACTTAACCAGATGCGCAAACCAGACGTCGTCCCCCAGCCAGTCGTGTTCCGCGCAAAACTGCACCGGCGTCATGTCGAACTTAGCGCGTGCCGCATCGAGATAATCCACCGTTTCCGACAGATGGCTGTGCAGGCGGATCCCTAAACTGCGCGCCAGTCTGGCCATTTCGCGCAACTGCGCGCCGGGCGCAGAATGCAGCAAGGTAGTCGGTGCCATGACCACGCGGCGCAGCGACGTCGGTCTCGGATCGTGATAACGCCCCACCAGCCGTTCCATGTCCGCCATGTAATCATCGAAATTTTCCGGTCTCAGCGCCTGCGGTAAATCCTTCTCAATCGCCCGCCCCTGCGTTGCGCCACCACGGCATAAGACAATGCGCATTCCCAGCATTTCCCCTTCGCTGAACAGAATTTCCGAGGTATCGAACGGCATATCCGGCCAGTAAAGGTAATTATGATCCGCCACCGTCGCGCAACCGGAACGCAGCAACTCTGTCAGGCCGATACGTACCGCGAGACGGAATGTGGATTCATCGAACGTGGCGCGAAAGCGGTAAGGCGTGGCGCTTAACCACGCGGTCAGGCTTTTGTTCAGCCCCTGAGGTTCGCCTTTCAGTAATGACTGAAACAGATGATGGTGAGTGTTGACCCACGCCGGATACACCACGCAGTCGCGGGCATCAACCAGCCGTTCGTCCGGCAATGCCGTCAGGGAGCCCATCGCCTCAATCACGCCATCACGCACACGAATATCCGGTCCGGCGTGACGCGCCCCGTCGCCCGGCAGGCCGGTCAGGATGGCGTGAGCATTTTTAATCAGTAAAGAGTCAGAGGACATCGCAACGCTCCTCAGGGTTTAACCTGCATGTGCTCAACAAATTCGGTGGTATACGCCTGCTTCCAGTCGGTATCCGCATTTAGCAGTTTGGCGTTGACCATGAAATCACGGGTTTTCTGCCAGCGCGTTTCGGTCATGATGCCCCAGCCCTGCGTCACCGCATCGCCGCCGTCAATCAGGTGATGCTCTTTGATTTGCTGAACGCCCCAGGCCAGCAGGTCGTCAGTCATTTTCGGGTTATCCTTTTTGATCAGCGCGTTACCGGCCGCCGGGTTTTGCAGATAACTCACCCAGCCTTCCATCGATGCCTGCACAAATTTCGCCATTGCCTCTTTGCGGCTGCTGATAAGGTCAGGACGGGTGATCAGAATGCCGCCATAAGGCGGATAGCCGTGCTCCGAGAACAGGAAGAAATTGGATTTCACACCTGCCTTTTGCGCCTGAAACACTTCAGAGCTGACGTACGCCTGCTGCGCTACGTTCTCGTCCGCGACAAAGGGCTGAATATTGAAGGTGTACGGGCGAACCTGAGAATCGCTGAGCTGATAGCGTGCTTTAAGCCACGGCCACCAGGTCGATTGCCCGGAGCTGGAAACGAGAATAGTTTTATCTTTCAGGCCGTCGAGCGACGTCACGGAAGCGTGGGTCAGTAACCCCTGCGGGTCGAACTGGAAGGGAGCCGCGATGGCTTTGGCCTGAAAACCGCGCTGCACCGATTCGAGCAACTGGAGGTCATAACCGATAATCACGTCAGCGCGTTTGGATAACAGCAACTGCATGCCGTTAATCTGCGGGCCACCGGACTGAATGCTGACATCCAGCCCGTAACGTTTGTAAATGCCCGTCGCCAGCGCCTGATAATAGCCGCCCTGTTCAGCCTGCGCGTACCAGGAAGTCAGCAGCGCGATTTTCTCATCGGCCTGCGCCGACAGTGAGTAAGCACCAGTAATCAGCGTGCTCAGCACGCAGCAAGACAGGGGAATGCGGGAAATTGACTTCATTGCTCCTCTCCTAATCATCGCCGGAGGGAGGATAAGCAAACGCGGCTCAGCCCCCCTGACCGGCTCAAAATGAACCGCGAAATGGTTGCTGAGCAATGTCCCGCGCAGTTACCTGCACTGACCGCTTCTACTCACTTTTAACTATACAAAAACGATGCCAACTTCGCAGATGCGCTTTCCCTGCGGCTTGACGGGATAATTACGTCTCACGCCCTGCAACCTTTGATTCATCACAGAGCGTGAAGCACCAAAAGCGTGCAATCAGTGCCGTTCACGCCCCGCCGTTTGGATCTGGCTGAATAACATCTCCAGTTGTTTGAGCATCATCGAAGCGGCAAGAGAAAGCTGCCGTGAAGGGGCAACGCACAGGGACAGCGTGAAGGTTTTTAATTGCGGATCGGTCAGCGGAATAAACTGCAACTCGTCGCTTTCCACTTCATCCATGATATCGAGCCAGCACAGAATGCCGATGCCCATTTTCTCTTTAATGAGCGAACGGATCATGTGGATGTTATTGGACACCGCGACTTCGCGAACCCTGTCACCGTTGATATTCATCAGCGCCTGCACCGGTTCGGCCAGCATCAGCGGTGCGGCGGGCAGGATAAACGGATATTCCATGCACTGATTGAAACGCACGCCGCTTCTGTCGCCCAGCGGATGCCCTTTCGGCACCACAATGCCCAGCTCAATTTCGGCGAAAGCACGCACCTGCAACTCACGGGAACTTTGCGGATTCAGCATCAGTCCGAAGTCTGCATCGCCGGACATCAGCGCCTGCTGAATATCCACGTTATTCATGGTGGTCAGCGTGAACGAAATATTCGGATAATCGACGTGCACTTTTTTGAGCATCGACGAGAAAAATTGCCGGTTGATGGCATCAATGGTGGCAATCCGTACGTGCCCGCGCCGCAACCCGCGCAGATCGTCGAGCTGTTCCAGAACACGCGAAAAATCCTTTTTCCAGTTATTGGCAGCATGCAGCAACAACTCCCCCGCCGCCGTCAGCCGTAAACCTGTGGGATGACGTTCAAACAGCGGCATCGCCAGTTCCTTTTCAACCCGCAATATCTGCCGGTCAATTGACGATGCGGCAACATGCAGGGTTTCGGACGCCTTACGAAACGATCCCTGACGGGCAACCTCGGTGAAGTACAGCAGAAATCGGGAGAATGCGAACATAGGGAGTGCTCTCTTTTATGCAACGGGATGTGCGAATCAAAGCGCTGGACGCAACAGTTTTATAACAATAACGTAGCTTTCAATGCAACGGGAACAATCGTTTCACCGCTTATCTGCCCGGCTCTGCGCAGTCATTTGCGTAAGACAGCGGGTTATGCGGTGAACAGATCGAAGCCCCTTTTATGAATGATTCATCAGAGAAAATACGGTAAATGACGATGAAAGATGCCGGAATAATTCCTGTCACAATCAAAACCGTGAAGTTAAATGGTACGGGTAATATTTCCGTGCAGATTATTGCGCAGGACGACAATCTATTACCGCCTTATTTTCCCGGCGCACACATTGACGTTTTTATTCCGGAACTCGGTCCGCGGCAATATTCTCTTTGTGGTGAAAACGGCAATGGGGAGTATTACGAAATCTGCGTGAAACTCGCGGAAGACTCCACCGGCGGCTCGCACTTTATTCATCATCATTTCCGCCCCGGCGACAGCCTGACCATTTCGGCGCCGCGCAATCATTTCCCTTTGCCCGACGCCGGTAAATATCTCTTCTTTGCCGGTGGTATCGGCATCACGCCGCTGCTGGCAATGGCGGAACACGTTGCGAAGCAACAGATTGAATTTGAACTGCATTACTCTGTTTCAGACAGTGAACACATCGCGTTTCTGCCGCGCTTAACTGCGCCCGCCTTAGCGAAAAATGTCTTTATACATGACAGCAGCGCAAACGATTCCCTGCGCCATAACACGCCGCTGAGTTTATGTCAGCCGGATGAGAATACGCGGGTACTGGCCTGCGGGCCGGACGGATTTATTCAGCGCCTTGAAGACATTATGCGCACCCATCACTGGCAGGAAAATCAATTATCTTTCGAGCGGTTCAGTAATGCGAATATTGGTAAGGATGCAGAAAATCAGGCATTTCATATCCAGCTTAACTCCACCGGGCAACGTTATTTAGTCGGCCCGAAACAGAGCATTGCTGAAGTCTTATTAAGCGCCAGAGTCGATATTATGCTGTCTTGCGAACAGGGTATTTGCGGTTCCTGTATCACTGATGTGATCGACGGTATTCCCGATCACCGCGACTGCGTGCTGACAGAAGAAGAGAAAGCCGAAAACACGCAAATAACGCTGTGCTGTTCTCGATCCAAAAGTCCCGTTCTGGTTCTCGACCTGTAATGTCAACACGGAGCGACACAATGAACCTACCCGATCCCACCACACCGCTGAACGGCATAGCCAACGCTCGTTTGCCCGCGTGGTTGCTTCCCGCCGGATGGCCTTTACACGCTGGCGAACCGGTTACGGCAGATCTGCGTTTTGACGCAGGCAAAATTGCCAGCGTGACGCCTTATCAGCCAGATCAAAATGATTTGTGGAACGCCCGGGGCACACTGGCGCTGCCGGGGTTGATTGAACCCCACGCCCATCTCGATAAAACCTTCACCATTGCCCGCAGCAGCCCGTCGACACCCGGTCTGCTGGCGGCGATTGAAACCCTGCATCAGGATCGTCAGCACTGGACGGCGGATGATTTGCGTCAGCGTGCCCGCAAGGGTCTGGCGTGGGCAGCGGCGAATGGTGTGACCCGTTTACGCACCCACATAGACTGGTTCGACGTGGCTCCGCCGCTGGCCTGGCTTGAACTGGGCAAGATGGCGTACTCCGGCGTCACGCTGGAACGGGTCGCGCTGGCGCCGCTGAGCCTTTTCGCCGACGCCAGCACAGCTGACCGTATTGCCCGCGCAGTCGCAGAAAGCGGAAAGCATTGTCTGCTGGGCGGATTTATTCACTCCTCAAACTGGGATCCGGCGGCGATGCGCAATCTGATGCAAAGCGCCTCACGCTGGAAACTGAATCTGGATTTGCATATCGACGAAGAGCTTTCACCGGTGGCACACGGCCTGAGCTGGCTGGCTGATTACCTGTCACAAACTGATTTCAGCGGCCACATCTGTTGCAGCCACGGCTGTGCGCTGGCTTCGGGCAGTGAACAACAGGCGCAGGAGATTTTGAGTTTGCTGGCGGAACAACGCGTCACCCTGATTGCGCTACCGATGACCAACCTGTTGTTACAGGATGCCGTCACCGGCCGCACGCCGCGCCAGCGCGGCATCACCCTGCTGAAAGAAGCGCAGACGGCGGGCGTTCCGCTGCTGCTCGGTTGCGATAACGTGCAGGACGCTTTTTGTCCGGCGGGCAGTTATGACCCGCTGGATACGCTGAGCTGCGCCCTGTTCGCGCTTCAGCTGAATGACATTTTTGATCAGCAGTCACGGCTTATATGCGATGTCGCCGCCCTGACCGGTGATGATCAGGGCGGACTGCCGCTTTCCCCCGGCAGCGATGCCAGTCTGGTTCTCTTTCCGGGCAGCGACAGCCTGACCTGGCCTTTACACAGCGCAGCCCGCCTGGTTATCCGCCATGGCAGGCTGACCCACCAACGCAACTGGAATCAGGAGTTATCGCATGAGTCTTGAGGCAGGAGCGGGCAAACCGCTCGCCCGATATGCCGCATGGCGTCGCGCCGGTGATTTCGTTTTTCTCTCCGGCATCATTCCCGTCAACCCGCAGACGGCAACTATCGTGCGTGGTTTTCAGGATATCCCCGCCGAAGCGCGGCTGCTGCTGGGCGAAACTGGCGAATTCTCCACCGATGCCAAACAGGGGCCGATCCTCGCTCAGAGCTGGTATGTGCTGGAAAGCATCCGCCACACCATCGAAGACGCGGGCGGGCAAATGAGCGATGTGATCAAGCTGGTGCAGTATTTTCGCAATCTCGATCACTTCCCGTATTACAGCCGGGTCAGAAAACTTTTTTATCCCGGACAACCGCCGGTTTCCACCGTGGTGCAGGTCAGTGAAATGCTGCCAGATGCCGGGGTGCTGATTGAAGTCGAAGCCACCGCCTGGTTACCGCAATCCCGCTCAACCCAATAACGTCAGACCCGAGGCACAGCATGATTAACGGTTATATTCCTGCAAATCGTTTTCTCCCTTTTCTGAGCTGGACGGCCATCGCTGCCCTGCCTGATAAAGCCAATACGGTGATCGTTCTGCCGACCGGCGCGATTGAGCAGCACGGGCCGCATCTGCCGTGTTCGGTTGACAGCGTGATTTCCTCCGGTGTGGCGGGTCACGCGCTGGCGCGGCTGCCGGAAGCTATTCCGGCTTACGCCATTCCTCCGATTACCTACGGCAAATCTGACGAACACCTGAATTTCCCCGGTACGCTGACCTTAACCGGCGACACGCTGTTGCAGACGATTTTAGAAATTGCCGAATCGCTGTACCGCGCCGGATTCCGCAAGCTGCTGATGATTAACGGTCATGGCGGACAACCGCAGGTGCTGCAAATGGCCTCGCGGGAAATGCGCCTGCGTCACGGCGACATGATCATGATCCCGCACGACGTGTTCCGCGTGCCGAATGTCGAAAACCAGTTCCTGAGTCCGCTGGAGCAAAAAATGGCGATGCACGCCGGTCACAGCGAAACAGCGGTGATGCTGGCGCTGGCACCGGAATGTGTCCACATCGAACACGCGGTCGCCAATTATCCGCCGGAGTTCCCGTGCCCGACGCTGTCATCAGGCCGTCCTGCCGCCGCCTGGGCTTCCTATGATTTTGGCCCGAGTGGCGTGATCGGCGACCCGACCGGCGCGACCGCTGAACAGGGTCATGCAATCCTTGATTCGCTGGCGGCGAGCTGGGCGCAGGCGATCACCGAAATCCATCACATGCAATGGAAAGCCCGCAGCGAGCCCACCTGGGGAAAACACCACTGGAACGGCTTTGTGCAAACCAGCTTCACTCCTCCTTCGTCTTCTCTGGCCTCTGAATAAAGGAATTCTCACGATGAAAACACAGCATCCCTTCACTTACAGCCTGCTGGCCGTGCTGCTGGCCGGGGTTTCCACCTCCGGCATGGCGGAAGAGAAATTTACCTTTCTGACCAACTGGTACGCGCAGGCGGAGCATGGTGGTTTTTACGAGGCGCAGGCCAAAGGGTTGTACAAAACCGCCGGTCTGGATGTCAGCATCAAAATGGGCGGCCCGCAGGTTAACGTGATGCAACTGATGGCCGCCGGACAGGCTGACTGTACGCTCGGAGACAACGGTCAGGCGCTGGAAACCTGGCAGGCAGGCGTACATGCGGTGACCGTGGCGACAGTGTTCCAGCATTCGCCGACGGTGTTTATCAGCCATGACAAAGTGGAGAAAGGTCAGGCGCTGAAAGACAAAACCTTCCTGCTGGCGACGGAGGCTTATACCTCTTTCTGGCCGTGGGCGAAGAGTGAACTGGGGCTGGGGAGCGCCAAAATCCGCCCTTACACCTTCAGCGTGCAGCCCTTCCTGGCGGACAATAATCTGGTGCAACAGGGTTATGTCACCTCCGAGCCTTTCTCGATCGAAAAAGGCGGCAAACCGTTCTACGTCTACATGCTCAGCGACTGGGGTTATCCGCCGTACGGCAACTCGATTATCTGCATGGCGGATACCGTTAAAAAACGCCCGGCAGCGGTGGCGGCTTTCGTGAAAGCCTCGATGCAGGGCTGGAAAGAATATTTGCAGGATCCGACCGCGGGCAACCAGCTAATCACCCAGGCCAACCCGCGTATGGGAGCCGACCAGATTGCCTTCGGTATCGCGCAGATGAAGAAGTATGAGCTGGTGACCGGCGGCGACGCGCAAACCAGCGGTATCGGCATCATCACGGAACCACGTCTGAAAAAGACCTGGGACATGCTGGTGAAAAACAAACTGATCGACGCGGATAAAGTGCCGTTTGAGCAGACTTATACCCTCGACATGATCAAAGACGCGAAGGTAATGCCATGAATTCAGCCCCCAAACTGACCGTGATGAGCGATGTCCGCTCAGCCAATCCTCCGCCGGTTCCCGCTATCGAAGTGCTGTCGGCGGAAAAAATTTACAGCAATGGCACGCGCGCTCTTTTGCCGGTCAATCTGACCATCAATCAGGGCGAATTCGTCACCCTGCTCGGCCCGTCAGGATGTGGCAAAAGTACACTGCTGAAAATGGTCGCCGGGCTGACAGAACCCAGCGACGGCAAGCTGGTGCTGTGGCGGCGCGACAGCCGGGAAAAAACACAGGTGCCGCTGTCGTTCGTGTTTCAGGAAGCCACGCTGATGCCGTGGAGCAATGTGCAAAATAACGTGCGCCTGCCGCTGGATCTCGCCGGTGTTCCCCGCGCCGAAGCCAACACCCGCGTCAGTGAGGCGCTGGAGCTGGTCGGTCTGGGTAAATTTGCCAGCGTCCTGCCACGCGAATTGTCGGGCGGTATGCAGATGCGTGTGTCGATTGCCCGCGGGCTGGTGACGCGTCCGAAACTGCTGCTGATGGATGAACCTTTCGGCGCGCTGGATGAAATCACCCGCAACAAGCTCGACAGCGATCTGCTGCGCCTGTGGCGGGAACAGGGGCTGACGGTGGTGTTCGTCACCCACTCGATCCACGAAGCAGTATTTCTGTCGCAGCGGGTGATCATGATGGCCGCCCGTCCGGGGCGCGTGGTGGAAGATATCGCCATTACCGAATCCTTCCCGCGCAGCGAAGATTTCCGCGTCAGTCCGGCGTTTTCACGCTATGCGAAGCAGTTACAAGACAGCCTGCTGCAAGCCAGCCAATCGGGTATGGAGTAACGGTATGCAAACTCAAAAAGCTTCTCCGTGGATCAACAACCCCACGTTTCGCAAAGTGCTGTATCCGGCGGTGGTCGCCGTGGTGGTGATTTTGCTGTGGCAGGGGTGGGTGAGCTATTTCAAAATCCCTCAGTTTCTGGTGCCGTCACCGGTGGTAATGCTGCAAAGTCTGTGGACCAATCTGGGTTCGCTGATGATGTCGCTGCTGTTTACGCTGAAAATCACCCTGATCTCGTTTTTGCTCTCGATCGTCATCGGTTCGTTAGTGGCTTTCGTGCTGGTGCAGAACCGCTTTGTGGAAACCGCACTGTTCCCGTACATCGTGTTTTTGCAGGTGACGCCGATCGTGGCCATCGCGCCGCTGATCATCATTTGGGTTAAGGACACCACGCTGTCGCTGGTGGTGTGTTCGACACTGATGGCGGTGTTCCCGATTATTTCAAATACCACGCAGGGACTGCGCAGCGTATCACCGGGCCTGCTGAGCTATTTCCAGCTGAACCACGCCAGCCGTCTGCAGATCCTCTTCCGCTTACGCATTCCTTCTGCCCTGCCGTATTTTTTCGGCGCGCTGCGCATTTCAAGCGGCTTGTCGCTGATCGGTGCCGTGGTGGCTGAATTCGTGGCGGGCACCGGCGGCAATAACACCGGTCTGGCCTATCAGATATTGCAGGCGGGATATCAGCTCGACATTCCGCTGATGTTTGCTGCGCTGCTGCTCATTTCACTCACCGGTATCGCCCTGTTTGGCGTGATGTCGTGGATTTCGAAACGCGTCCTCAGCGCCTGGCATGAAAGCGAAGCCGTGCAATCTCATTAACCTCATTTAATTCAGGCAGGAAGAATATGAACAGTGAACAACGTCAGCAGGCGCTTGCCCTGATTCAGCAGGCGCTTCCCGATCTCGACTGGACTTTGCAGGCGACAAAGGTCAAACGCCTTTCGCGCGATTTTCACTGGTTCAGTCCCGTTCTCAAACAGCAGCTGGAAGATAAACAGGCCGATGCGGTGGTCAGGCCGCGCAGCGAAGAAGAGCTGATTTTGCTGGTGAAAGCCTGCGTTCAGCACCAGTTACCGCTGATTTTGCGCGGTGGCGCGACCGGCAACTACGGCCAGCTGGTGCCGCTGGAAGGCGGCATTCTGGTGGATATGACCGGCTTTAATCAGGTTTGCGAACTGGCTGACGGCGTGGTGCGCGCCCAGGCGGGGACCCGGCTGGCAGAGATTGAAACCCTGACCCGTCCGGCAGGCTGGGAGCTGCGCTGTATGCCCTCCACTTACCGGCTCGCCAGCCTCGGCGGCTTGTACGGCGGCGGTTTTGGCGGTATCGGCTCAATCAACTACGGCCCGCTCGGCGCACCGGGCAATGTGCTCAGCGTTAAAGTCATGACCATGGAAGCCGAACCGCGCATTTTGCACGTTCCTGCCCCGCAGGCACTGCTGCTGCATCATGTCTACGGCAGCAACGGCATTGTGCTCGAGGTGGAACTGGCGCTGGCACCGGTTCATGAGTGGATTGAACGGCTGGACGTTTTCGATGATTTTACCGATGCACTGGATTACGCCAACGCCTTTGCCCGTTCACCGGGGCTGGTCAAACGCCAGCTGGCGCTGTTCGCCGCGCCGATCCCGTCATACTTCAGCCATCTGAACGGACATTATCGGGCCAGCCAGCACGCAGTGATCAGCGTGATTGCACAGGAAAGCGAAGGGTTTTGTGCCCATCTGCTGGAAAAGTACCGCGGCCACAGCGCCGTGCGCCAGTCCGCCGGAGAAGCGCGCGAGGCCAATGCGTCGCTGATGGAATATTGCTGGAACCACACCACACTTCATGCGCTGAAAATTGACAGCACCCTGACCTATTTGCAGACGGCGTTTAATTATTCGAATTATCGCCAGCAGATTATCGACATGGCGAATTTATTTGGCGATGAAGTTATTTCGCATATTGAGTTCCTGCGCGACAATGACGGAAATATAACCGCCAGTGGTTTACAATTAGTACGTTATTCCACCGAAGAAAGATTGAACGAAATAATGATGACGTTCCGTGATTATGACGTAAAAATAAATAACCCGCATGTTTATCAAATTGAAGATGGCAAACAGGGCGAAATTAAACCTGACGTCGTTTCGGTTAAAAACTGCCTTGATCCCAGTGGATTACTTAACCCCGGCAAGCTCCGCGGCTGGGATGTCCGCGACACCCTGAAATTAGATAACGATCCTCTTTTATTGAATGAATGAATGAATGAAAAAAAACCCGCTTAACAAGATTAAGCGGGCTTTTTGCTTTCAAACGATTATTTCAGATCAAAGTTCAGATCAAAGCTCGAATCTGTCCAGATTCATCACTTTGGTCCACGCCGCGACAAAGTCTTTCACGAACTTCTCTTTGGCGTCACTGCTGGCGTAAACCTCAGCGTTGGCACGTAATATGGCATTCGAGCCAAACACCAGATCGGCACGCGTGGCGGCGAATCTGACTTCTCCGCTGACACGATCACGGCCTTCGAAACGTTCGCCGGTGCTATCCGTCGGTTTCCATTCGCTACGCATATCCAGCAGATTCGCGAAGAAATCGGTGTTCAGTTCACCGGTGTTTTCCGAGAACACGCCCAGATTGCTGCCGTCATAGTTAGCCCCCAGCGCACGTAATCCGCCCACAAGCACCGTTAATTCCGGCACGGTCAGGGTCAGTTGCTGCGCCTTGTCGATCAGCAGATTTTCTGTCGAGGTATTGGCTGATTCACCGCGGTAGTTCCGGAAACCGTCCGCTTTCGGTTTCAGTAATTCGAACGACTCAACATCCGTCTGATCCTGACGCGCATCCACACGACCCGGCGTGAATGGCACTTCGATATCAACGCCAGCCGCTTTCGCCGCCTTTTCAACACCGACCACACCGGCCAGCACGATCACATCCGCCAGAGACATTTTCTGCACGGACTGCTGGATAGATTCCAGAGCCGGCAGCACGCGGGCTGCAACGGCGTTCACGTCCCAGTCTCTTTGCGGACGCAGCGCCAGACGCGCACCGTTCGCGCCTCCGCGTTTGTCGCCGCCACGGAAGGTCGACGCCGACGCCCACGCCACTGACACCAGCTCACTGATGCTCAGATCCGACGCGGCAATTTTCTCTTTCAGTTGCGCGATATCCGCACCTGTCGGGTGATACACCGGAACCGGCAACGGATCCTGCCAGATGAGATCTTCTTTCGGCACTTCCGGTCCGATATAACGGGCTTTTGGTCCCATATCGCGGTGGGTCAGTTTGTACCATGCGCGGGCAAAGGCTTCGTTAAAGGCCTGCGGATCGCCGTGGAAACGGCGGGAAATCTTCTCGAACTCCGGGTCAAAACGCAGCGTCAGGTCAGTCACCAGCATGGTCGGTTTGCGTTTTTTCGACGTATCGAACGGATCAGGAATAATATCCGGCGCATCGGCGGCTTCGAACTGAATCGCACCGGCCGGACTGCGGGTCTGCACCCACTCGTATTTGAACAGGTTCTCGAAGAAGTAATTGCTCCACTGCGTCGGAGTCTGCGACCAGATGACTTCCAGACCAGAGGTGATGGCATCCGCGCCGACGCCGCTGCCGTGGTTGCTTTTCCAGCCCAGACCTTGTGATTCAATCGGTGCGGTTTCAGGGTCAACACCCACCTGATCGGCAGGGCCTGCGCCGTGCGTTTTACCGAGTGTGTGACCACCGGCAATCAGCGCGACGATCTCTTCATCGTTCATGCCCATATTGCCGAACGTGGCACGAATGGCCGGCGCAGCGGAAGCCGGATCACCACTGTGGTTCGGGCCTTCCGGGTTGACGTAAATCAGCCCCATTTCCGTAGCGCCCAGCGGTGATTTCGCCAGTTCCTCAGGATGACGATGTTCCAGCCAGGTGGTTTCGTCGCCCCAGTTAATGTCCTGATCCGGTTCCCAGACGTCTTCACGCCCGGCACCAAAACCGAAGGTGCGGAAACCGGAGTTTTCCAGCGCCACGTTACCCGCCAGAATGTACAAATCGGCCCAGGAAATTTTCTGACCGTATTTTTGTTTCACCGGCCACAACAGTCGGCGTGCTTTATCCAGACTTACGTTATCCGGCCAGGAGTTGAGTGGTGCGAAACGTTGCTGGCCGCGACCTGAACCGCCGCGCCCGTCAACGGAGCGATAAGTTCCGGCGCTGTGCCATGCAAGACGAATGAACAGACCGATATAACTGCCCCAGTCCGCCGGCCACCAGGGCTGCGAAGCAGTGAGCACCCCTTTGAGGTCGGCTTTTAATGCGGAGTAATCCAGTTTGGCGAATTCTTTGCGGTAATCGAAAGTTTCGCCCAACGGGTTTGAGCGATTTGAGTGCTGGTTCAGCAGGTCAACCCTGAGCTGGTTAGGCCACCAGTCACGATTATTGGTCCCGCCGCCAGAGGCTTTATTGGTGTTTCCTTCATGGAAAGGACATTTACCGGCACTGGCTTCTCTGTCTGCTTCAACAATTGGCTTTGCGTCGTTTGCTTCTTCATCAATAGAACTGCTCATGCTCACACTCCTGTTATGTAGTCTCATTGCTACTCTATACGCGGATTTAAACAACTCACATCTGAATCACCCTATGTATTTGATAGACTTTGCCTTAGGACTTATGTGCGATTTTTGCGTGTTTAATCATCAAAATGCTTTTTGCTCTGATTATAGAATAGCCACTTAATCGCCGGGGCTTCTTTGCGAGTGTCGCAAAATGAAAAAAGCCCGCCTGAGTTTCCAAAGGCAGGCTTTTGTTTTCTTAAAACTTTCTTCAGCGGTTACTCACGCCAGCCCATCGCAGGCGCAACGTGTTTGAGAATCGATTCAATCACATGCACGTTGTAATCCACGCCGAGCTGATTCGGCACGGTGAGCAATAATGTATCGGCTTCGGCAATTGCCTCATCCTTTTTGAGCTGTTCGATCAAAAACTCAGGAGAAGCCGCGTAGCTGCGTCCGAAAATTGCCCGGGTTTTCTCGTCGAGGAAACGACTTTATCGCCGTCATTACTGCTGCCGCCGAAATAAGCACGGTCGCGGTCATCCATCAGGGCAAAAATGCTGCGACTGACCGATACCCGTGGCGTACGTGTGTGTCCCGCTTCGGCCCAGGCTTCGCGATAGGCGCGAATTTGTTTCGCCTGCTGAATGTGGAACGGCTCGCCGGTTTCGTCATCTTTCAGCGTCGAGCTTTGCAGATTCATCCCCAGTTTCGCCGCCCATACGGCAGTGGCGTTCGAACCCGCGCCCCACCAGATACGATCACGCAAGCCTTCAGAATGTGGTTCCAGACGCAACATTCCCGGTGGATTTGGAAACATCGGTTGCGGATTCGGTTTCGCAAAACCTTCGCCACGCAGCGCATCCAGCAACACTTCGGTGTGACGCCGCGCCATATCCGCTTCCGTCTCCCCTTCTGCTGGCTGATAGCCAAAATAGCGCCAGCCGTCGATCACCTGTTCCGGCGAACCCCGGCTGATACCCAGTTGTAAACGCCCGCCGGAGATCAGATCTGCCGCGCTGGCGCTTTCCGCCATATACAGCGGATTTTCGTAACGCATATCAATAACGCCGGTGCCGATCTCAATCTTGCTGGTCTTCGCGCCGACCGCCGCCAGCAGCGGGAACGGTGACGCGAGCTGACGGGCAAAATGATGCACGCGGAAATACGCGCCGTCCGCGCCCAGTTCTTCGGCTGCGACAGCCAGATCGATAGATTGCAGCAAAGCATCCGCCGCCGAGCGGGTGCCTGACTGAGGCGACGGTGTCCAGTGACCAAATGATAAAAATCCAATATTTTTCATCGTAAATGCATCCTCAAAGTGCGCAAAGCGATGTGCCAGCCCGCTCGTTTGAGGACTGGCGCAATGATACGTTTACTTTACGCGCCTCAGGATGAGAATAAATATCAGTTGTTTAACAAAGCGGTTCAGTTTATTTGAAGGACATGGGTCATTTCTGCTTATTTTTTAATAACCTGAACAAAATCTCTCCCATTGAAACGCAGAAGTAAAAAAACCGTTGCTCCCGACTTCATCCCCCGTTATCATGCGCCCCGTTCACACGATTCCTCTGTAGTTCAGTCGGTAGAACGGCGGACTGTTAATCCGTATGTCACTGGTTCGAGTCCAGTCAGAGGAGCCAAATTAGAGAAGCCCGCCTAAGGAAACTTAGGCGGGCTTTTTGTGTTTGGGGGTGTCTGCGATGAGGTAGGAGCCGACGTTACTGGAGTTCGGCATTCTCATCGTCATTATTATTTTCAATCCAATATCGCCGATGGTTTATCAAATGGGTTGTTAACGGCCAGTTTTTTTTATCTTTTGGTAACCGTAGGTATCGACCATCCAATGCTGCATATTCTGTCCCCGCTAACTGTTCTGCCAGCCTTATTTTCATTTCGGTATCAATCCAGAGCAAACCACGATCAAATAGAGTATGAATATCTGTTTTCAGTAACAGACCATGCTGAGCTCGGGTATGCCAGGCTCCAGCATAGGGGGTAATATGGGCAGCCTCAAGCAACACCTGGATCGAACACCCGGTTACCGCACATTTGCCATCATAAGCTTCAATGAGCTTTCGTCTAAATATGGGTTGTCCTTCCCTGACAATAACCTCGCGCAAAGCCTTTAATCGGAAGTCGCCTTCATTCTCAGGGAATTCAGTGAATAATTCATCTCTTGCTTCAACCACAAGCCGATCACATGGCCTTGGAACAGTAGTCTGAATTGGCGTTCTGCCATCTTCGCCAATGTCCCATGTACCGTGCAGCTCCTGAACATATAGTTCATATAGTGTATTTCGTAGGTTTCCTGTACGAAATAACAAGTCGTATGGGTTACCTAAGTCACTACGAGAGCTTTTACGGCTACCAAGATACCGATGCCGAGAATTGCTATTAACAGTTAATGCATCCAGTTGAATACGAATCTCGGTCTCTTTCAGAGGAGCATTGCTGTTACGGATCCACTTAACAATGTTTTTAGCAGAGGATGCACCGAGTTGCATTACTGCATACCAGACGCGGAGATATTGTGGATAGTGCATTTCTTCAGGAATGATGAACGATACATCGGCAACATATGTTGAGAAATGATGATGACGCATCCACTCTCCCCATTGGCGGGAATGTGTACTAATACCAATACGGTGAGGTTCGCGTTTGCCAATTTCATCATTAAATTCCTGTCGGGAAGGGGCTCTATCTAGTTTCTCATAGAGATCGTCACAACAGTCCCATACAGCCCGTACCAACTGCCCCTGTGGATAGCCATCTTTGCTCAATTTCAAAAGTACTCTCCGTCAACAAACAACATTGTTGTTTTGGTGATTTAATATTAGTCCGCTTCTGTCATGAAGCGGACTTCTAGTAAGAAAAGGTCCGCTATGAGCGAGAATCGGACATGCGACTCACACGCTTAACTAGTACTTTTTTCATCGTCGCGATGAATTGGGATTGATGTTAAAAATTGAAAAGTTGATGTAATCCTCGGGATAAAGATGATAGGTAAATGCATTGAATGAATTATTTTCATCAAAGATCAGGGAATATTCATTTGATCTCAAACTTGCCAAATCATTAGATATATTATCAATGCCTAGAGGTTTTAAAAACTTTTCAAATGTTTTTGTGTAAGAGTCTATCACATCAAAATTAATTACTTCATATGATTTCCCTTCAACTAGGTTACTTGAACCATTCATTATTTCACATCTTCCATTGCTAATAGCGCAGTATATCTTGGCATGAAAATCATTTTTATTTTTTAATTCGCCAATCAACTCGGAACCCAAGTTAAAACTGTCCATCTGCTCATAGCTTATTTCATTTGTTTTTGAAAAGGACTCTTTAAACACTTTAGATTGACCACTCCTTACTAACATGGAGGTGTTTTCTGGGTTTAAACGGTTTAGCACATTAAGCCAAGAATCTACTTTTCCTTGGCTTTTAAGGAACTGATGACCAACAAAAGGAGATATTATGTAGATTTTTGCATAAAGGAAATTCCACCTAGCGATCAATTTATAAAGCCATGTCATTATGGTAGTTTTCGTATAAACGCCAAAAATAACATCTGATAGATCTCTTGAACCAAATATATTCACAATTGAGAATACTTGCGCCTCAAATGTGTTATTTTCTTGATATCGACTTACAAAATTCGCATCATGTTTTTTTCCGCATTTACATTCAAAAGGAAACTTAATCACAATATTATTTGGCGCAGGTCCTCTAGATTGAGAGAGAGACCAGTTTGTGAATTCCCAGTGTTTTTTCGCTATTATTTCCCATTTACTCTTAAGAAGCTCAAATGAAATTATTTCCAGATTCTCTTCACAGTCATCACATATGTAAAGAGGGTAGTTGTAAAAATCGTAATCCGTATTCATCTCTGTTAATACAGTGTTTTTATCAATGAAGTCTGTTAGCAGTGGTAGATCTTTGTATTTGAACTGTTTGGCCTCATCATTGTCAGAGTTTATATAAAAATCTTTTTTCTCCCAACCTCTACTAGGTCCAGAGTAGTCTGGATTCACGATATTAACTTTAAATATTCCAGCACATTTATCACAGGTCCCAATCATCACGCCATCCTCTTCTATATCAGGAATAATGATGCTCCTTCCTGGAAGTGTAGTTGAAGATGTGTGAACTTCGTGATACTCAATCGTAGTTGTACAGTGAGGGCACTTACCATGAAAATGCATGGTTTTATCACGGTCTATAAGGTTAAATTTTATTCCGCGTAAGAATTCATGACTAATCTCAAATTCCATATTTACTCCGAAAATTTCCTATTAGTTATAGAGTGGTTAATTAGCATATTCTGCTGATTAATGATGCCATAATCCTTAATCTATTTCCTTAGCTACGTCCGCTTCTGCCACATACCAGCCCAAAAGGATGTTATTGAGCTACTATGAGCGATAATCTGTTGGGCTATATGACGCTTTTTAAGGAGCATGCAAAATATGTTCGACCACTCTACCCACCCCGAAGTCGCCGAATGGTTTGCAAGGTTCGGTGTCGCGGAGGTGTCATATAGCGGGTGTTCCGTCGACCTGACCAACGAACCGCCTGAGCACTGGTTTTACAAGCGCAACAAGTTGCGGCCTGAAAGCCTGAAACTGGAGTTGCGCATCCCATCTAACGGGAACTGGTTGGTCGACCTGTCGCGTCATGACAATCTGTTCAACATTCAGTGGCGCCCGAATGATGACTTGCGCATCGAGTCGGCACAACTGCGCTATCAAAAATTGATCAAATGGCCCCGGCTATACAGCCTGATGGATTTTCCCCTGCTGGTTGGGCAACTTGAGCAATGCCTGGATATGCGCTTCCTCCGGCATGCCAATTTCGGAGCGCGCTTGCTCGAACCCGAGGCATTGTCATCCAATTCCAAAATCCGTCAATGGTTAGCCCCCTGTGCCGACACTTTTGGTTGGAACAGAAAAATGCAGCCGGAGTAGCGGGTATGGCGTAGTCCCCTCACCAAACCTCCGGGTTTATTGGGTTCCTACCCTCTGCACTTACTTCAAAAGTAAGTGCATTTATTGAATTCTTAGAAGCTGAGATATAAGCCACGTGCAAAGCGATTTTTCCTGCCCGGACTTTATGCCCTTATAAACATTACACAATCTTATGTATTGATCGGTTTCCGTCTGAAAACCTGGCATTGAGCGTCTGAATCGTCGTCACCCCCGCTACAAACCTGCCTGTCGGGCGGCCTGAATTCGGTCAGTCACTCGTCCGATCTCTCCATAACAAATGTCATTTTCAGTAATGGCGAAAAAAATATTTTTAATCATTAATTTCAATTAATTAAAAACATCACGCTGACATACTTAGGTGAATAAAACACGACATCCTGCGACATAACCCATTGAGATTTCATTGACTTGCCACTTGCGACACTGCACATCTCCTCTTTTTTCGCTGCCAGATAATTCTTAATATTTTTTTATGGGTTGATTGATCTTCTTTGCTTTGTTGCTATTGTTGATTAAGTCAGCAATGACGCGCAGCGAAAACAATAATTAGCTCTCATTATGGAACACATACTCATATGAACATTTGACTGTGTTTTTTAAAAAAGGCGTGCCTGCATGTCAGGACATGTCGCTGATAATAATCATTCCACTTTGCCCCTTTGAAATATTAAGGTCTCGCAGACTATTGCCCGAAGTTGTTTATGGCAGTCACTGTGACACCCTGCTCCCAATATCAGGCTGAAAAAGTTTGGTTTCTGTTTATTCAACAAACTAACTTAACAATGATTCAATCATTGTATGGATCCTGATGGCATTTTTTCTCAATGCCATTTGCGCAGCCTTATGTCTGAATTTTATTGGGTGCCGATGATATGACTACACAAACTTATACAGCAGATGAAAAAAGGATTATTAAAAATGTTATCAACCAGTATGGAAATAAAGGGGTTTTTATTATTGAACCCGGCAACACTGAGTTGGTGAATTTTTATGATATCCAGCTAAAACTTTCCGGTTTGACATCGGGTCGCTCCCCCCAATTTACGCAGTGCTGGCAGGAAACCAAACGACTTAAACGCAGTGCCGGCCTGCTGAGCCAGGCAGCCACTGACACCGTCAGGCCGGTATACAGCATTGTGCGCGTTGATACTGTGGACGGGAAAAACTACCGTACCGATGCCGTTGGCTCACTCCCCGTTTCTGCCACCAATGTGACACAAACGCTGGGATTATTTGATGGCGAGGCCAGCAATACCGGTGCGGTGAAATATACCCAGAACTTCGTTAACGCGTCAGACTGCGTGATCAGCGCAGACGGCGTATATCCGGGTGTGGCCGGTTCCCCGGTGACGGTAATTTATACTTTCGCGCAAACCATTAATAATCAAACCTTTTACGGCGCGGAAATCATTACTACCCAGAGTTATCCGAAAGAAATATTCAATGACTCCCCGCGAACGATTAAAAATCCCAACGAAATTAAAATCTGCTTAACGCGCGACGAGCCTGACTGCGATTACCGGCAAACCAGTTCATGGGACGGCATCGTCAGCGTCCCGATTAAAGGCTACATCACCTACGGCGGGGATATTGATGTCAGCGGCGGCAAACCGGTCAACGGAATGAGCAGTATTTATCTGATACGCACCCGTGCAGGCGGTGACCCGATCCTGCCCTACGCAGGCTTTGATTTCTTCGATGCTAAAAACTCTTCCGTTGCCGGTAACAAAATCAACTGGGATCTTAACTGGTTAAAGTTTAATAAGGTCAACTTTGATTCCGGCGAAATGGTTTATTATGTTTTCAAGCTCATTCTTAATGTGTCAGGCAAGAGCGTCGCGGCATTTATCACTAACGCGCCCAAAAACATTGTTCCCGGCCAACTATTTTTAAATACCGTGACTATTAAGCCGATGAAAATCGTTTACGGCTGCCTGCACGAAAACACCAAAATAATGATGCATGACGGCAGTGAGAAAGTGATCTCAGCGATCAGAACCGGCGACAGCGTCAAAACAATAAATAATGGCTCGCTGAGGGTAGAAAACATCACTACCGGTCAGGAACAGCATTGTATTAAAATCTCTGCGCGGGATCGGAATAATAATACACTCAACGTCATTACCAGTCCCGGCCATCCATTTATCACGCCTGCGGGCATTATTATTGCCCGACAACTTAAATTAGCGGACAAACTGCTCACCCTCACGGGCGAGGCTGAAATAACTGACATTCAGCCACAGAACAATGAAGCGACTGTTTTTAACCTGCAACTGTCTGCTGAAAAGACAGATGAAAATACCCTGTACGCCAATCATATTTTGGTGGGTGATATCCAGATGCAAAGATTGCATGAAGATAAATATCATCAGCAACCCGTGAATATCCTGAGCCAGCTCCTCGAAGAATGGCATGAAGATTATCAAAACCATCTCAACGCAACGGGTGAGTAACATCATGTATCAGGGATATCCGGACTTTCAAAATATGATAACGACCGCCACGCAGCGGTTTATCGGCAGTTATCTGCAGAGTGATGCTTATTACCTTTATCCTGAATCTCTCGGTATTCAGGCGGCTGACCCGTTGCCCTTCTCTCTGGATATTGTCCGCAGCAGCAGTGCAGACAGTATTTATGGCTGGCTCAACTTCACCACTGAACTTCAGTATGCCAGCGGAGAAAGCCTGGCAGAATTTAAGCAACAGCACCCGGATAAGGCGGTGAATATTCTGCCGCTGGTCGCGGGCAGCCTGGGGTTTGACGTGCCGGTTGAATATCACAGTGCCCTGCGGGAACAGAGCTTTGATGCGACCTGGTATTCGGCACAATACATCCAGTTTATTATTTTGCTGAATTCAGACAGTACTCAGCTGATCGAAAATACCCTGCTGGATAAAACGGTCGGATTTAATGCGCGGGTGGACGGCTTTGTTCAGGGCGTGTCTCCGCGCCTGCCTTATTCCGTCGAATTTGATCCCCATGCGCTGATGCTGACGTTAACCCGCGACGTGCCGGGCAAACCCACGGCTGACGGCAGTCAGGTCGCGTTCAGCTACGACCAGCTGACCCAATATCTGTACCAGAATATCCGCCTGCTGCCGCTGACTGTCAGCCCCGCGGTGCCGGATAACGATCCCGCCGCGATACGTCTTTTCTGTCAGGCATTCCTTGACCGGCTATACGAGCAAACCGGTACACCCTGTGCGGGTCCGGCGAATAACAATACGGCCATGATCTGCCTGCAAGCCCAGCCGCAAAGCGGGCGGGTGATATTCAACCTTGATACCGAAATGCTTGCCCTGCGTCCGTTATCCTTTTTGCTCGATCCCTTCGCCGCTGCGCAACAAATCGCAAAAACAGCGCCGGATACCATTATTCACCGTTCCACCACGCCACCATTACCGGAAGGCAAACGGGCGATCGACGTTTTCTATACCGTCCCGGCCGGGCTGGACAGCAGTGTCTCTGTGGATATTCAGCTCACCTTACCGGCTGGTGATATTTATCCGCAGAAACAGACTCAGACCCAGATACTGACGCCGGATCAGAGCCGTTTGTCGTTTAGCTTTTTTACCAGTTCGCTGGCTGCGAGCCCCTTTTTCTACCAAATCCGCGTTAACTATTCGCAGGGAGGAAAATGGCACAGGCAGGAGAGTGATGCACTGCCCTGCAATGACGCTTTCCTGGTGCTCGATCCCGCTGCCTTGCCGTGTCAGTTTCTGACTATCAGCCTCGATGAAGGCTTTGCCCTGCAAAGTACGCTTCACGGAACCTGTCATTCTGACGGCTGGCCGCTGGAGTTCGTGTTAACCGCAAAAACGCCCGTTTTCAGCTATCCGGTTATCGGCAATACCTTTGCCGACGTTGAAGCCCGCGCGTTATCAGGATCCGGCGTGGTCCCGCTACCCGCGCCGGTGACGCTGACCACCACTATCGGAGCCTACAGTTTCCCACAGTTCGGATCACAACAGGCGCGGATAACGGTCAATCTGCCGGAAGGCATAACCGCGGCAACATTCGAATTTGAACCACAAATTCCGATACACATCACGCCCCGGAGCTTCACTCATCAGCAAAACACATTCGACTACAAGTGGACGGTCACCTCTATTTATGCCTGCGGATATCGCTACAGAAGCGAAGGAGGCACGTGGTCGGCTGTGGTGACCGGCGATCAGACAATTGATTATAAAGGTGAAAAATGAACACTGACGCGAACAACCCGCAACACATGTTGCAGAACTTCTTCCTGCTTGGACGGGCCTTTGCCTTTCACGACCAGACGCGGCAACCGCAGGACTACACCTATGGCAGTTTTATCCCGCAGGTTGTGCAGGACACGCCCGCAGGGCAAATCAGCGCACTGCAATTACTGACCAGCCCCGGCGGCGGAATGGCAACTTTTATCGCGCCGAATCAGCCCGTCGATACCGCGGCGTTAGAAGCCTATATCAGGGCGCATTTCATCCCGTCGCCGGGTGAAATAAACCTGATACAGGCCGATGTCAGTCAGTCGCTGTTTTTGCGCTTTATCCGCCAGCCTGAACCGGACAGCTATGACGTTGAGTTCGAAGAATCCCGTATGGCGCTGACCCATGCGGAAAGCGCACAACTGGAGAATGCGATCAAAGGGGACAAAAACCAGGTGTATCTGCTGCCCCGCAGCCAGTTCAGTGTCAGCAGTCGTGCGGCAGCCAGGCTGGAAACGGACTGGGTGGCATTTTTAACACTGGCGTTCAATGAAGGTGCGCGCCAGCCGGATGCTGTGGCGCTGCTGATAAATCAGCAAATTGATGCCGGGGCGATCACCATGCCGGAGCAGTTTGATAATACTCCGTCGGAACAGACACAGGCGCTGGTGAGAAATTCGCTGGTCAGTACGGCATCCCTGCTGGTCTGTAATACGCTGCGTAATATCCATTCCGTGGATGAGATCCCCAACCACATCAGCTATGACGTAAGTTACAGCAACAGCGTGCCGCAACAATATGTACTGGCACAACAACAGGATATCGCTGAGCTGCTGGGCAAGTTACCCGCCGGTAACATCATCAGTTTTACCCCGACGCCATTGCCTGAACCCAGCCGCCCGGACAAACCGGTGGTTACCCGCGAATGTCACGTCAGCCTCGGTTTCAACCCGTCCGGCTTCAACATCATGTCGGTTGATTTGTATTACGGCGATGAGCAGACGCCGATGCCGTGGCCCAACTTCACACCGGTCACGCTTAAAACCACATCGGACATCAGCACAATCACGCTCAGGGTGAAATTTTCTGACTACAGCGATTACGAGACGCCGCTTCGCTGGCAGGACGATATCGCGCTTACGCCGCAGGAACTGGGTTTTTACAGCGTTCTGTTTGAAGCCGAATCCCTGAAAAAAGACTTCAAATCAATCAAAGGCACGGCCACGTATCAGCCTGCCGGTGTGGCAAAACGACAATCTTTTAACTTCGCCTTTTCCAGCCAGGCGCAGTGGCAGACCAGCTGGTGGATCAACACGCATTTTGCCGGTCTGAACGGCGAAATTGAGTACAGCTGGATCGGCGATTTGAAAAATACATTGTTTCCCAAAACCTACGACTCTGGCCGCCTGAAGGCCACCGTCAGCCCCGTCAAACTGCAATACAACAAGTGATATAAACAAGAGGAACACCCTATGTTAACTACCGCTTTGCAGCAGTCGATCAAAATCCCTACTGATAAGTATCTGGGCGAAACTGAGTATATCTGTACCTGTTACGGCGACAGCCTCGACAAGAACACGTATTACGTGGTGCCAGAAATTCCGGTATTTGTCGCCAGGGATGACAAAAGCCCCAGCTTTATGTTTTACAAGTATCGCGGCGAAGATATGCAAGGCGGTTACACCCAGTTTACCGTGATGTTGCCGCTGCCTCCCGAAGACCTGCAAATCAAAATCCGCGCGGAACTGTACGGCAATATTCAGGGCCAGCTGACGGCGAAATCGACGCTGATTGTCACCTATGTGAAAGCTGAACAGGCCTCGGTGGCGGATCCTGAAAACCAGACCAAGAAAGCAGCCATGGACACGGCGCTGAAAAATACCGGTCTGAATGCTGAGCAGGCCAGCAAGTTTGTCTCGCTGTACGACAGCAGCAAAGGCAATGATCAGTTCCTGCCGGAGCTGTTGCCGGAAGAAGCGCAGAAAATTAAGCTGTTACAGCCATCGTATACCTCGGCGCAGGCCACATTAATTCTTGATGATAATGAGAAATTCTATCGTCAGATCCCGACCCCGTTATCGCCATCCGGTCTGGGTGATAACCGCACCGTGTTCGGTCTGACGCTGACCGGCGAAGGTGCCACCCTGTTTGAAGATGTGCTGACCGGCACAGATAAGAACTCCAGCGTGGGCGTTCGTTTTAACTTCAATCTCGATGCCTCCCTGCCCGCCGCCAAAGTCACGGTCAGCTACGACAGCGAGATCACCAAGTCCGTCACGCAAACTATTTCTTACCATACGTGGTCGGCGGATGAGAAAAAGATTGAGCGGGAATACATCGAAAAAGGTGCGATCAAAATTGATGTCCAGGTCGGGCTGACCGCGGCAGAAATGGGCATGACACCCGATCAGTACATTAAATGGAAAGAAGGTCTGACGGCGTGGGGACAGAAGCAGGTTGAGCAAATCCTGAGCAGTCAGACCGGGCTGGACATGAGCCTGGATATGCTTAATGACGCAGGCAACTTTGGGAAATTCCAGGAAAGCCTGAGCCAGACCAAAAGCTTTACCCGCGTTTATGACGAAAACTCGGTCGTGTCGTTTGCTATTGCGCCGCAAACCCAGTTGCCGTCCATTCAGTCCATCGTGGGTGAAGACAATCTGAAAGAATATTTCAAAGAGTACGACCTCAACGATCCTTTCTATCAATACATACAGCCTGAATTTTTTGTCACCCAGGATTTGTCCACCTATAACATTGCCAATATTGTCGTGACGGCCATTTACGACAAAGACAATCAAAGCACCCTGCAGTTTAGCCCTAAAGATATGGATCCGAAAAAAACCGGCAAATGGTATATCAAGCCTGAACTGGGGCGCGCCTTTAAATACTCCTATACCGTCAATTTCAGCGGGTTACAGGCCAAGCCCTATCATTCTGGCGAGATCCAAAGCGACCGGGATCTGATTATCACCATCAATACCGCCCAATGCGGCGTAGTGTTTGCCGACATTTCCACTCTGCTCGATCCGCAGGGATGGAAAGTCTTCAGCCAGGTGGTGGTTAAAACCCAATATTCCGATCCGGATAAAGGCGTCGAACTTAAAACCAGCAGCCAGGTGATCAGCGCAAGCGTGCCACCTAAGCCTTTCATTTATCCGATCGGCACCGCCGTGGAAAAACCCATTTATTACTCCGCGGACTACTATGCCATCGATGGCGACAGCCTGACTTACATTCCCACCGGGGTTGAGACCAGTCCGCAGTTACCGGGCTACGGGCTGATACATGGCAACCAGATCCTGATCGCAAACGCCCTGCCGAAACAGCAGAAGTACACCATCATCTTCAAATATACGCAGAAGGAGGTGTCGCTGATCACCTTTGAAATGACGGTCAAATACCCGAAATGGGACTTCAGCGAAACGCAAAGCCTGGTGGTGACCGAATTTGACAGCAAGTCGCTGACCCAGTCCCTGACCTTCGATCTCATGCAGGCAGAAAGTGGTAACGAACCTGAGATAACCTATACCTCGACCCTGTACTACGGCGATCAGGGCGAAGAGAAAACCATCGACAAGACGGTGTCGAATACCACCTCAATCGTGGTGGTGAGTTTCTGATGCTCTGAAAAACGCAGGGCAAGGAGTCTTTGCCCTGCCTTTACTTTCGCAACGCAGGATTGTCGCTATGAACAGCCAGATCGTAGTGCAAAACATTTGTTTTATCCGTGCCGACCCGGACAGCGCTCTGTATTTTTACTGCGCCGCTGCGCCGTGCATCAAAGTGACGCACGACAATCAGCCCGCCGTTCAGTTACAGATTTTCAGAAACAGCCGCGAACCGGCCACCGTTTACTATGCCACCTTGTCATTGCAGCCCCTGTTGTCCAGCAGCCCGGAAGCCGCGCGCGCGGCGGCCGATGCCAGCCCGGACATCCCGCGCGATGCCATTCTTTTACCGTTGCAGGCGATTTCGTGCAGTGCCACGCTGGATATTCCCGGCTTTATCAGCGGGCAGACCAGCAAGACGGCGTTAAACGACCAGCAAAATTGTTATCTGCTGGCCAGATTGTCTGAGCAAGCGGATATCGCCCTGCTGGCGAAGCTGATGGAAACGCCGGAAGCGACACCGGTCGCGGTCAGTTACAAAATCGATTATCTGCAACAGTTACCCCCTGCCAGCTTTGAACTGGAGGCGAGCTGGGACAAGGTTTATGAATTCCTGCAGGAATCGTTCGGCTTCAGCCTGCTGGTTTTTTCAGTCGATATCGAGAAAACCTCGTCGCGTCTGATCAGCGAAAAAGTGGTGACCATCAAAGTCAGGGAAACCGATCCCGACGGGCATATCGCCCAGGCGGGTGCTGAACTGACGCAGATCCTGCTGAGTGAGTTTTTCACCCCGGTGTTTGCCGATGTGCCTGCGCAAACCCAGCCCCGCGCGGGTTTTTATCTGCAACGGGTGTCGGTTAAAGACATTGAGCAACGTCGTATAAGCGGCAAGCTGACCGAAACCACAGTAGTGCAACGCTCACTTTATCCGCAGGCGTTGTTCGGTGAACTGGTCAAAGGCACGGACTATCAGCCTGATCGGGTGATCAGCCAGAGTGATCTGCAGGATGATTTCTTTGCCAGCCGTAAGGTGCAAATTAGCTTACTGACGCCCGAACTGGACAGCAATGTACAGCTGGTAATGGCGCGCCTGCGTTATGGCGAAAATATTCAGCAATTTACTTTTCGCAACGGCGATGTGCAGCCAAAGCATTTCAAGGCACCGAGCATTCTCGACCCCAAAACCGGGAAAATGCTCTGGCCGGTCGGGTACGATTTTACCGTCTATTTTAATCAGCCATTCGGCGGTGTGAATTCAGTCAGCTCCGGCGATCTGTACACCGAACTGGACGATATTTACCTCGACCTGGATTCAGTCTATGCCCGCTATGATTTTCTCATCGCGGCGGCCAGCCAGTTTGACTGGAACTGGTATCAGTCCGTGCTGGTGACCCTGCGCTGTCGTCATATGCTGCTGCCTGCCTCCGTTGTCTCGAAAAGTTTTCAGATAACCGCCGGTTCGCCGCCGGTGCATTATCCGGTCACGTTGCCCAATCCCGATTTGTATCTGTTTGAGGTCATCAAGGACTACAGCAGCGCCGTCAATTCTCCTCACATAGCGGCGGAGATGAATGAGCCGACCAGCCAGACTGTTTCCCTGTTCTCCAGCCTGTATCACCAGCGGGTGTTAATGCTTTCCGCCACCCTCGACTGGCAGGAGGTCGGGCAAGTGATCGTCTCGGCCAGTTATGCCTGGTCGGCAACTGACAGCAACGCCACCCTGCAACAAGTTTTTAAATTTACCGAATCCGATGCCGCCGTTCAGTGTTTCAGCGCCGATCAGCCCGACCCTGCACGACTCAGCGTCGATCTCGATATCTGGTTCATTTACCAGCCGGGACAAGGTAAAGACAAACCCGAGCACATCCAGACCACCACCGTTCAAGACAGTATCGATATCGCCAACCTCAATTAAGGAAACGCCATGTTATTACTCAGAGAAAGAACCCAAACCATCAATAACATTACCTTCTTTGCCGATGATTCTGATGACTCACAGTTCTGGTATTTACCCGGTGACATTCACATCGCGCAGAATGATAAAAAGCCGGTCTTTTCATTGATCAAATACACCGGTGACGGCAGCGGTCAGCAAGGCGGATACATCAATTTTGAAGTGGATACGTCCATTGAAGAAGATGTGCTCGACAGCGCATTTAAAGAGTATCTCAGCAAGCTCAAGGTTAAGCCGGTGACCCCCCGCAAGGCTCAGGTTCCTTTCGATAAAGGCACGGTGAATTTCTTTGTTCTGGGCGCAGAGGGCACCAATGGCGAGCTGATCAGCGCCCAAAGTCCCAGCCTGTTTGGCAAGAACAGCGCCATCTTCAGCGCCAAACTGACACCGGAACAGGCGGTCATTCTGGAAGCCGCCTTTAATCAGGCGCAGGCACCGGCGGCGGTAGCCTACAACCTCAGTTTTACCGGCATCACGCCTGCCTTAAAGGTGGAAGTGGAAGCCAAATTTGAAAGCCTGTACAAAGAATTCGATCTTAAATTTGGTGCTAACATTCCGATCCCGGTAGAAACACCGGCCAGTTTCTGGCTCGGTTTTGACAGCGTCATCAAGAAGTTGCAGCAGGATCAGAAACTGGTGATCAAAATCACCGAAAGTATGCCGGGTGATCAGGCGGAAAAGGAAAAGGAATGGGCGTTGCAGTTCGTCAAAGAAGAGATCCTCAAAAGCTTCTTCACCGCCTCGCTCAGCCTCAACGATGACAGCAATACCCAGGCAAAATCCGCCAGTTCTTCCATTCTGGATTCTCTGATCGCCAGCGATAAGAAAGAAGACGGAGAAGAAGGCGGTAAAGGTGGCCTGTTCCCCAGCGGCTCGCTGGAGATAAAAATGGTGCGCATCGAAGAAACCAAAGCACTGAACTTTAACTACATCTCATCGAAAGCCATCAGCCAGTCAGCCGTGCCTCAAAACTTTATTGGCAGCGACATCCTGCACGCCAAAAAAGAGGCGCCCTACTTTATTGAAGTCAACGTCAACGATCCGTTCTTCCAGAAAATTGATTTCACCGTGCTGGGGCCGGACGGCTTTGATGAATACGGCATTAAAGCCGCGACTTTTAAAATCGGCTACAACAAACAGGTTTACACCGCTCCGGCGTTCACCGCCGATGACGGCACCTGGAACAAAAACATTTCCCGCAGCAGCAACGTCAACGAATTGTTTGATATCCAGAGTGAGTTTGTCTTCAAATCCGCCGCCACCTCCGGCTGGGAAGGAAGCAGCAGTTACCAGCCAAAATCGCAATCGGCTTCAACCTTGCTGAACCTCGACCCCGCCGCCGTGCTGACATTCAACGAAATCTCAATTCGCCTCGACAAGACGTTCTCGTGGGAAAACTGTAATCAGGTGATCGTCGAACTGACCTATCTCGACGACAAGCAGAGCAAAAAAAGCAAAAAGTACACCTTCAGCGAGGATAACAAAGAGCCGCAGACCTTCAGATATCGCTGCCTGACCGAGAAGCCCTGGCTGGTTAATTACAAGATTACGTACTTCCTGGTCGGCGGTAAAACCTCGACGCTCGAAGGCAGTGAAAACCCGGCGGGCATCGTTATTCCGGCTGTGGCGTAGGCGGCTGACGATGACCGAGCTCAATACCGTACTCCCGGTGGCATGGAACGCCCTGGTGGATGCGCTTTGCCGGGCCGCGCCTCATTTGCGGGCAACACTGGCACCGGAGATCGCGCGTTTTACTCAGGCGCGGCTGACCTCCGGTGGCTTGTCTGCGGCATTTAATGCCAGCCTGCTGGCCTATAACGGCTGCCCGCTGGAATTCACGGTCGCGACCTCAAAACCGCAGGCGCTGGCCTGCACGCTGGATCCTTTTCTGCCGCGCTTTACCGAAAACCGCCGGATGGCGGCTTTCTCCCGGCATGTGCAGCATATCGTTGCTGGTTCGCCGCAGGATAACGTTGAAGCCTGTTTTGCCGCGATGGAGGAAATACAAAGCCGCAGCACGCAGCCGTTGCGGTTTGGCTCCTGGCTGGGGCGAAAATATTCTCCTGACGGGGTGAAAACCAAGGTGTATTCGGAAGTGCATGGCGACGCATTGGATCAAGTCAGCTTGCCCGGCGCGGTGGAAAAGTTTTCTTCCGCTGCCTGCCGGCGGGCAGGTTTGTCATTACTGATGGTCGGCTATTACCCGCAGCAGGCTGATGCGCCGCGTGAGTATTATTTTCAGTGGCACAGCGCGCGCATCACCCACGCGGATATTGCCACCGTGATGCGTTTTTTCGAATGTGGATCCCTGTTACCGGCGCTGACGTCCTTACTGGAACAGGCACTGGCGCAAACCCTGAACGGACAGACTTTTCCGCCAACCACCTACGGTTTTAGTCTGTCCTGCGGTCAGGATGGCGCGCCGGAAAGCGTGACGCTGTTTGTGATGGCCGCGAGTTTCTTTGGTGATAACTCGCGGGTATTTCCCGGCGTACAGGCGTTGCTGCGGCAAAACGATCACACCCTGCCTTTATTGCAGCAGGTGATGACCGCAGAAATTCCCGTGCAGTTCAACGTGGTGGGTTTTTCGGTGGACAGGCAGAGCCGTAGCGGACTCAGTTGCACCTTCAGTCCGCAGAATTCGCGTTTTAACGTCCTGCCGTTAAAGCCGACGTCTTCCACCGCGCAACCCGGCAGTCCTGGTCTGAAAACGCTGCTGGCGCAACAGTGCGCCAGCGGTGCCTTTGCGGCACATGTCAGAACACCCGACGGTCGCTGGCATCAGGACGAAAATGCGTTTGTCACAGCGCAGGTTTTACGCACGCTGGCATACACCCCGCAGACGGCAGCGTGTATCGAAAAGGCGCTCGATTTTTTAACTGCCTGCGAAATCCGCCCGTCTCACTTCAGTTTCTGGCCGCCGGACGCTCATCCCCAATGGATGAAGAACCAGAAAATATGCGCCGATATTGATGACACGGCCATCATCACCGAGCTGCTTTATAAGTTTGGTCGAATCTCGCGGATGCAGGTCAGGCAAACGTTGGCGCAGATGAACGGTTATCAGGTACGACAGGTTGATCCCCGTCTGAAGGCCGGACAGCACCAGTGGGCGGAGTGTCAGAGTTTTTACACCTGGATGCAGGATGACAACGACATCAGCCAGCTTGATTGCTGCGTTAACACTAATGCGCTGATTTTGCTGCATCGGCTTGCGGACGACGGCGGTGTCATGCCGCCTGCCTGCACGCGCATTCTCAACATGCTGAGTCAGGCGGTGCAATGGAGTGGTGATGACTTCGACAGGCTCAGTTTACTGACGCCTTATTACGCCCATCCCGGCGAATGGCACGCCACCTTGATCTACGCCAGACAAGCCGGCGTTCCGCAGCTCACGCCGGTGATCAATGCACTGGCCCGCTGGCAATTACCTGCCGGTCAGCCGGAAAGCCCGCTTTACCGCCGGCACGACGGGCGATACCTGTGGACGTCACCCGTTCTGAACCACTTCAGAACGCTGGCTCAAACCGAATATGCTGAGGAAAAAGATGAATATATTTCTTAATAACCTGGTGACGCTGAACCAAATTATTCTGCAAAACGCCCGCGAACAATTTCCGGATATCAGCGAAAAGCACTTACGCTATCGGGCGGTACAGGCCGTGCAGGCGGACGATCTGGCCGCCAAAGTCTGCACAGAAGTCGTTTCAGGAGAAACACGCTACGAGATTGCCACCAGCACCGACGGCACAAGCTGGAAGATGATGCTTAATTTCACGCTGAGTCGCCAGGTGCCTCAAATCCCCTACGTTGTGCTGAGCTACAGCACCTTCGGTAATCCCGAAGAGATGATCTTCGATAAAGTGCTTAAGGCCGGAACGGACAACACCTATGAGGCGGAACTGGAGCTGAATGAGTTAGCTCAACGTGATGCCCTGCTGCGCGCCCTGTCGGATTTTGATGCGCAGACCACGCTGGTGATTGCCATCACCACCGATCACAGCATTATCAATACCATTACCGACCCTAAAGTTTTCTACTTTGCACAAAACTACTATCCGTATATTTATCAGGGCATTTTGCCACCGCCAGCGCGCTTGCAACTGACGCTCCTGCCACTGGTTTATCACAACGTGGCGTACAACTATTATCAGGATTATGTCCTGAAAAGTTACCTGTACTATCTGCCCGATACCTTCGAGGTGGGGCTTGGCACTGACCTTAAACCCATGCTGTCGTTTTCATTCTCAGCACCGGAAAACGCCACCAGCCTGGATCAGGTTACCGTGTCGCTGGATTATTTTTTACTGCCGAAGGTTAATCAGGATCGCATCGCCAATGCCAGGGATCAGTTTTTGCAAAAACAGTCAGACGGCAAACTGGTGCCGTTTGCCAACGCCGATACGCTGGCGTTGCAGCTTGAACTGCCCGCAGGCAAGACGGAGGAGAAAAATGCGCTGATCAACCTGCAAAGCGGGATTGCCGATTCATTCACCCTGCCCGTCAGTCAGTTTGTGACAATCTGGGATGCGTTGTTTTCTAAATCTCAGCAAAGCCTGTTACTCAAAGGGGAAGTAGAGGTTCAGTTCACGGGATTTAATCCTGACAAACTGCCGATGAAAATTGCGTTAGACGACAAATACAAAGATAAACCGCTCGATTTTATTACCCAGTCGGCACCGGCAGATATCTCCAATACGCTGACCTTTAAAAGTGATCCGAAAGCTTACAGTTCATCCGGACCGCGACCTATCGCCCGTATGCTGGTCAATATCAGCAACCAGACATTTGAGTTAAATGAAGCCAGTCCGGACCATCAGGTCACGGTGAAAGTCCCGGTTATTGACCTCATCCTCCATCCGGATAAAAAGACGGTTTATAAATACGATTTGCAAATCCGCTACGTCGACGGCAGTAAAACGGACCTTAATAACCAAACCTCAACTTTTGAGATAATTTATGTTCCGTGAATTTATCCGATATAAACACCGGTAAATAAAGACATTCAAAAATCCGGTAAATAATAACCTGCTCAGGAGTCATGCCTATGCGAAAAAGCTGACGTGAAACTCACGACGTTAACCCTGTTACGTAACGTTTAACGTTCAGAGAATATTCAGTTTTGTAATCTGTCTGTATCCAATTTATGAGAAATGACAATGCAGACATTCTGCATCGTCACCACAAAAACACTCTGTTATCGAGGTTCTGATGAAACACAACTATATGTTCGTTATTGCCGCAGGTATGTTGGTATCCGCACAAGGTTTTGCGAAAGTGAATGATGTGCCTAAAGGCGCGCTGGTTATCCGTTACGGTGCCGCCAATACGGATGCGAATTACGCCACTCAGGATGGTTATCCGGGTAGATTACAAAACGTTTCAGCACTCTGTACGAAAACCGTTTCCGGCGTTGATAAGGCCAAAGTCGAAGCCTTAATTGCGACAGATCCCGGTCATCCGGCCGGCCTGAAACAGGCTGGTGGAACAAACGCATCCACTCTGGTGAATAAAAATGCCACTGTCTCCACCGATCCGCTGCCAAATAGCCCTAACCATTGTCTGATCAGTAATATTGAACTGAAGAATATTAAAGGTGCATGGCAAATGTTTGCGCTTCAATAAGTAAATAATAAAAACCCCGCACAACAAAAGGCGGGGTTTTTATAAATCAATTTTTTATAAAATTAAACGTGCGCAATCTTCTTCGCATCCAGCGCTTTATGGATCGCCGCTTCCAGCTCGTTAATTTCGAATTTAGCCACGTAGCCGTCGGCACCGACTTTGCGCACGTGATCTTCGTTGGCGCTGCCGGATAATGAGGAGTGGATAATCACCGGAATATTTTTCAGGAACTCGTCACGCTTGATATTGAGCGTCAGCGTAAAACCGTCCATTTCCGGCATTTCCAGATCGGTAAGAACGAAGGAAATTTTATCGGCGATTGGCAGCCCTTCTGCTTTGCACTCTTCGGCCAGTTTGCGGATTTTATTCCAGGCTTCCAGACCGGTCACGTGCATCTGTGCCGGGATCTCCATCATGTTCAGGCCTTTTTCCAGCATCTGACGCGCGACTTTCGAGTCTTCCGCGACAATCGCCACCGTGCCCGGTTTCAGTTTGAACGCGCTGGTTTTCTTCTTGTCCATGTCGATATTGCTGTTCGGAATGATGTCATGCAGGATCTGCTCGACGTCGAGTACCAGCGCCAGACGGGTGCTGGATTTGTCGCTATCCAGACGCGCGATACTGGTGATGTTGCGGCTCTTGACGCCGGATTCGGCGGCCAGCACCTGACTCCATTCGAGACGCACGATGTCGTCCACGGATTCCACAGCAAACGCCTGCGTGCTGCGGGCATATTCCGTGACCAGCAAAATGTTCAGCCCGGTTTTCGGCACGCAGCCGACCACCGCGGGCAAATCAATCACCGGAATAATTTCACCGCGAATATTCGCCATGCCCATCATCGGCGATGACATGCCTGCGGCTTTGGTCAGTGCCGGCATCGGCACGATTTCGCGCAATTTAAAGACGTTGATACCAAAGAGTTCAGATTGTTCGTCTTCCGGCGAGGTTCCAAGACGGAACAGCAAAAGCTCAAACCGGTTTGATGAAGTGAGATTTGTTCTCTCATCAATTTCTTGCTGAAAATTATCCATATTTTCCCCATGCCTGTCGTTATTCGTTTTTATCGGTGTTTGCGCTGTGCGTCGTTCGGAAAATAAGGAATTCCGTTCTCTTTTTGTCTCAGAGGGACGTTGTATTTATCGGCTGGTTTGGGGAAATTCTTTAGCGCGGCGGGAAAATTGAGCGGAGAAACACCCCGGCATCGTGAAAATGCCGGGGCTGAACAGGGTTAACCGCCGATTTTCACCAGCGTTCTGCCCTGAATTTTATTATTCAGAAAGTCTTCGGCATACGCCGGTGCTTGCTCCAGCGTAATCTCCGTCGCGGCCTGCTGATAGAAGCTTTCCGGCAGCGTACTCGCCAGACGTTCCCACACAGCCGCACGGTGTTCAGCAGGCACAGAGACGGAATCCACACCCTGTAAACGCACGTTACGCAGAATAAACGGCATCACAGTGGTTGGCAGACCAAAGCCCCCCGCCAGACCGCATGCCGCCACGCAGCCACCGTAATTGGTTTGTGCCAGCACTTTAGCCAGCACTTTGTCTCCGACGGTATCGATGGCACCGGCCCACAGCTGCTTTTCCAGCGGACGGGTTTCGGCAAACTCATCGCGGGACAGAATTTCGCTGGCACCCAGTTTGCGCAGGTAATCATGCGTGGATTCACGCCCCGTCACAGCCGTGACAGTGTAACCGAGGGTATGCAGCAGTGCCACGGCGGTGCTGCCGACGCCACCGCTGGCACCGGTCACCAGCACGGTGCCGCTTTCCGGCGTCACGCCTGCGTCTTCGAGCGCCATCACGCATAACATGGCGGTGAAACCGGCGGTGCCGATGATCATCGCATTGCGCGCAGGCAGCGTTTCAGGCAGTGCGACCAGCCAGTCACCTTTGACGCAGGCCTGTTCTGCCAGCCCGCCCCAGTGGTTTTCGCCCACGCCCCAGCCGGTGAGGATCACCGCTTGTCCCGCCGAATATCGCGGATCGTTACTGCGTTTTACATGGCCGGTGAAATCAATGCCCGGCACCATCGGGAACTGGCGGATAATTTTACCTTTGCCGGTGATGGCCAGCGCATCTTTGTAATTGAGCCCTGACCAGCTGATATCCACCAGCACGTCGCCCTCGGCCATTTCCGGCAGAGCGATGTCTTTCACTTCGGCCAGAGTGGCTTTGTCTAGTTGTTCGAGAACCAATGCTTTCATTTCATTTCCTTTATCAGTTCAAAGATTTCTTATGGTTTTGTCGAAACCTACGCCCCTTTTTTCTGTGAGACAACCCCCGCCGATCCCTGCAAAGCAAAAAGCCCGCTCGGGGCTACCGGAGCGGGCTCAGTTAAAAGCTTCAGTATGTTGTAACTATTTTTCGTTGACTGCCTCGCGGCGGGTTTCCTGCACGCTGTAACGGTTAGTTTTAAAAGGAATATCCAGCCGCTCGCGCAGGGTTTGCGCTTCTGAAGGATGCCAGTAACCCCGCGCCACCAGCACCGGCAGAACCAGCCGGGTGATATCGTCCAGCGCTTCCGTCAGCACCGGCCCGCTGATGATAAAGCCGCTGGCACCGCCCTCTTCCACCCAGCGGATCAGGCGGTCAGCCACCTGTTCCGGCGTACCAAAGAATTCACCGCGCGGCAGCGTGGTCTGATAGGCGATTTCCCGCAGCGTGAGGTTCTCTTCCCGCGCCAGTTTCTTGATGCTGTCGGTGGTCGAACGGAAGGTGTTTTGTCCTAAATCACCCAGTTCCGGGAACGGCCCGTCCGGCGGATACTGGCTGAAATCATGATGGTCGAAGAAGCGTCCGAGATACGCCAGCGCGTCATCGAGCGAAAGCAGGGAAAGCAGATACTGATATTTTGCCTCAGCCTCTTCTTCGGTTTTACCGACTATCGGGCTGATGCCGGGGAAAATCCCGACCGGATGACGGCCATTTTTCGCGACCTGCGCCTGCAATTTCGCGGCGTATTCCTGCGCCTCTTCCAGCGTACGGGCGTTAGTGAACACCGCATCGGCAGATTTGCCTGCCAGCGCGATACCGGCATCAGACGCACCGGCCTGGAAAATCACCGGCTGTCCCTGCGGCGAACGCTGAATATTCAGCGGCCCTTCCACCGAGAAGAATTGCCCCTGATGATTCAGTTTGTGCAGCTTCGCCGCATCAAAAAACACGCCGCTTTCACGGTCACGCACAAACGCGCCGTCTTCCCATGAATCCCACAGACCCTGCACCACATTGATATATTCTTCCGCAATCTGATATCTCAGCGCGTGTTCAGGATGATCTTTACCGAAATTTTTCGCGGAACCGGCCAGCGGCGATGTCACCACATTCCAGCCCGCACGTCCCTGACTGATATTGTCGATGGACGCCAGCTGACGCGCCACGGTGAACGGGTCGCTGTAAGAGGTTGAAATGGTGCCCGCCAGACCAATGCTGTGCGTGGCTGATGCCAGCGCCGACAGCAGCGCCACCGGCTCGAAACGGTTCAGAAAGTGCGGCAGCGATTTTTCGTTGATGTGCAGACCGTCGGCGACAAACAGAAAATCAAATCCTGCGGCTTCAGCGCGCAAGGCTAAATCGCGGAAATAGGGAAAGTTCACACTGGCATCCGCAGGCGCTTTTTCATGTCGCCATGAATTCATATGTCCGCCTGCACCGTGCAGCATCAGACCCAGCTTTATACTTTTTGAATTGCCTGAATGACTTGAATGGCTCATGAAAACTCCTTAATGCTGGCCCGCCAGCAATTCGATGGACTTCAGACGCACCGCGGCATCTGTCAGTGGGGTGTGGATCACAAATTCATTCACGCAAAGACGGCGCTGAATATCGCGCAGTTGCTGATGGATATCGCCGGGCGTGCCGTGCAACACGCTGAGCTTCTGCTGCTCAATCTGGTAGTGCGTTGCGCCCGCCTGTTGCACAAAGGCCTCCGCCTGTTCGCGGGTGCCGACCGTAACGTGCCGGTCGCCCACCGTGACCCGAAAATTATGTTGCTCAGCCACCAGCGCTTCCGCCCGTTCGCGGGTTTCTGCTGCCAGCACCGCCAGACTGACCAGCGCGTGCCCCTGTCCGGCAGAATATTCGTGAAAGGCCAGCACGGATTCTGTCATCACCTGTTCCGATGTATTGATAAAACCGGCGAACACAAAATTCCAGCCGAGCGATGCGGCCAGCCGCGCGCTTTCCGGGCTGGCACCCAGCAGAAATCGCTGCGGACTGACCGGCGGACGCGGCAATGCACGGGCTTCCGTGCCAGCCAGATGGTCATCAAGATGAGTCAGATAATGCGTCAGTTGCAGTAACTGCGCGGGAAATCCGGGTGCCGAATCTGCCGGTGTATGACCGCGCAGGGCTTTGGTAGAAAGCGGCAATCCGCCGGGCGCTTTGCCAATGCCGATATCCACGCGATCCGGCGCCAGCGAGGCCAGCAAATGGAAATTCTCGGCCACTTTATACGGGCTGTAATGTTGCAACATCACGCCGCCTGAACCGATCCGCAGCCGGGATGTACGCGCCAGCAGCCAGGCAATCAGCACTTCCGGCGAGCTGCCTGCCAGCCTTTCGGTGTCGTGATGTTCAGAAACCCACAGGCGGTGATAATCCAGCGCTTCGGCTTTTAGCGCGAATGTGAGCGTCGCTTCCAGTGCCTGCGCCGCTGTTTGCCCGTCGTTGATCGGGCTTTGATCTAATAAACTCAGTCGGTAATTCACCTGGGCATCCCTTTTATTCATTGTGACAAAAAGAGTTCCATGAAATACGACCAAAGCTAAATAATAAAAACACGTTTCTATAGTCAGTAATTTGCTATGCACTCGTGTGTGCAAAATGACTATAAATTATAGCGACTGAGTATTTAGTTATTTCCCTCTCTCTGGCTAGCATGAAATGAACCGCTACATTTGGGTAACAATCATTTTCAGACAATAAGGTTATTTCGCCATGAGCATTTCACTTGCCGAAGACACGAAAAACATCGCAGCAGACAATGCATCAGGATTAGAAGAACAACTCATCGCCTGGCGCCGTGAATTACATCAGCATCCGGAATTATCCAATCAGGAGTTTGTTACCACGCAAAAAATCACCCAATGGCTGAATGCAGCCGGGATCCGCATTTTATCCCTCGGGTTGAAAACCGGCGTGGTGGCGGAAATCGGCCCTGAACACGGTCCGGTGGTGGCGTTACGCGGTGACATCGATGCCCTGCCGATTGAAGAAACGTCCGGCGTGCCGTTCAGTTCACAACAGCCCGGCGTAATGCACGCCTGCGGACACGACTTCCATACCTCGGTTATTCTGGGTGCCGCCCATCTGCTTAAAGCGCGTGAAGACCAGCTTCCGGGCCGCGTGCGGTTGTTTTTCCAGCCAGCGGAAGAACGGTTCGGCGGCGCGTCGCAGCTGATAAAAGCCGGTGCGCTGGAAAACGTGGATGCTATTTTTGGTCTGCACAATGCGCCTGAATTGCCGGTCGGCACCTTCTCCACCAAAGGCGGCGCATTTTACGCCAATGTTGACCGCTTCCAGATAACCGTGACCGGCAAAGGCGCGCACGCCGCGCATCCGGAAGAAGGCGTCGACAGTATCGTCACCGCCAGCCACATCGTGACCGCGCTGCAAACGGTGGTCAGCCGCAATGTCAGCGCGCAGGAGGCGGCGGTGGTCAGCGTCACACGCATTGAAGGCGGCAATACCTGGAACGTGTTACCACAAACCGTCGAACTCGAAGGCACGGTTCGCACGCACAACAGCGAAATCCGTGAGCAAATTCCGCAGCGTATTCGTAAAGTCATCGCGGGTGTCGCGGACGCACTGGGCGCTAAAGCCGAACTGCACTGGTTTGGCGGGCCACCGGCGGTAGTCAATACGCCGCGCTGGGCCGAGTTCAGCCTGAAAGCAGCGGATGAATTTGGCTATAAAACCGAAGTTGCGCAGGCACAAATGGGCGGCGAGGATTTTGCGTTTTACCTGCATCATGTACCGGGTGCGTTTGTCAGCATCGGCTCGGCGAGTGATTTCGGTTTGCATCATCCGCAATTTAATCCCGACGAATCGGCTATTTATCCGGCGGCAGAATATTTCCAGCAACTGGCTGAAAAAGTACTGGAGGAATTAACAAGGGAAAAATAAAGTTTGTTTGTATTTTGGCGAAGATACGCCCGGCTATTCCGGGCGTTTACCTCTTTGACTTAAAAGAAAGGCTTAAATGAAATCTGTAATATTTATAAATTTGTCAGCAACAGGACTGCCCGTCGGCAAAATCATTGTTATTTAAACATTAACATTGCGAATTTTATTGGGATTATCCATTTACCATATCAATATGATTTTTATGATTCATCATTGCGACTCTGGCACGTATTTTACTTTCAAGCTGGTCAATTATTTTATCGTTGTCAAAACGTTCTTTCTGACGTACGCCTCCTTCATAAAAACTGCTTTTATTATGACCTCCGGCAACGCCTAAGGTTGATACCAATGCTTCACCCGGCCCATTCACGACACACCCAATAATTGACACATCCATCGGCAGGGTAATATCTTCCAGGCGTTGTTCAAGTTCATTTACTGTCTTAATCACATCAAATTCCTGCCGGGAACAGGTTGGACAGGCAATGAAATTAATACCACGGGAGCGAATACGCAGGGATTTTAAAATATCGAATCCTACTTTTACTTCTTCGACAGGATCAGCGGCGAGAGAGACACGCAGAGTATCGCCAATCCCCTCTGACAGCAGCATGCCCAGTCCAATCGCCGATTTTACGGAACCACTGCGCAATCCGCCTGCTTCAGTGATCCCCAGATGCAGAGGTTGAACAATTTGTGCCGCCAGCAAACGGTATGACTGTACCGCCAGAAAAACATCTGACGCTTTTACACTGATTTTAAACATATCAAAATTCAGGCGATCCAGAATATCTACGTGACGCATCGCAGACTCCAGCAAGGCTTCCGGTGTGGGTTCGCCATACTTTTCCTGAATATCTTTTTCCAGTGAACCGCCGTTGATGCCGATACGGATGGGAATATTTTTGTCACGTGCGCAGTCCACGACCGAGCGAATACGGGCTTCATTACCAATATTACCGGGATTTATTCTCAGGCAATCAGCACCGTATTTTGCAACCTGCAACGCTATCCGATAATCAAAATGAATATCTGCGATCAGGGGAACATTCACCTGTTCCTTAATCATTCTGAATGCTTCCGCCGCATCCATAGTTGGGACTGATACACGAACAATGTCTGCGCCTGCTTTTTCAAGAGCATTGATCTGACTCACCGTGGCATTCACGTCGTTCGTATTGGTATTCGTCATTGACTGTACCGTTATTGGCGAATCTCCGCCAACAGGCACTTTGCCCACATAAAGTAATGTTGATTTACGTCTTACGATTGGACTTTTTTGAGCATCACTCATGGATATATCCTTATAAATAAAAATCAGGAAAACTTAAAAAATCACTTCCGAATGAAAGTTTATTCTACGTGCTTCAGGGGATCCCCATACACCGATAAATGTGAATATTTTAAGGTGAATCTCAAAAATAACATGTGCCTCTTTATTTTTCGTTTTTGAAAAACTCACCCCAAAAGGTATCAATAATGTTGCTGGCCTTTATCACTTATGTTTCGTCGAAGCCCTTTGCGTATGGCATTTCTATTTTATCTCTTTGATTATTTAATTTTGTTGTTTTACATCCCTGTAACACTCGGGAATAGTGAAAGCGTCACCTCACGGTCATCACCCCTTAAAATAAGAATGCAGGGTAAAAATAATAATGATGAAACATAGCGCAACCATCACAGCCACCGCCATCGCGGCAATATTAAGTTTTTCATCAGCGGCATACGCCGCGCCGGGAATTGATCTGATTGCCAATGAAACCCCCATTAATACGCCGAAAAGCCCGGAAGCCGTGGCAAAAATCCCGGCAAACTTTAAGTTTGTCGAACCGGGCACCCTGACCGTTGCACTGGCGGTTCTTGGGAGCGCCCCGCCGTTCGGGCTGTATGCCCGCGATAACAAAACCGTGATCGGCAGCGAAGCCGATATCGCCCGTCTGGTGGCGGACGGTTTAGGCCTGAAACTCAAAGTGGTGCCGGCTTCATGGGAAGACTGGCCGCTGGGCGTGACGTCGGGGAAATACGACGCTGCCATCTACAACATCACCGTCACTAAAGATCGCAAAACCAAGTTTGATTTCGCGACCTATCGTCAGGACACGCTGGGCTTTTACGTGAAAAGCGACAGCAAAATCACATCCATTACTTCCGCGCCGGATATCGCCGGTAAACGCATCATCGTCGGTTCCGGCACCAATCAGGAAGCCGTGTTACTGGCCTGGGACAAAGAGAATCAGGCCAAGGGATTACCGGCACTGAAACCGCAATATGTCACCGATGACGCCGCTGCCACGCTGGCGATCCAGTCCGGTCGCGCTGATGCCACTTTTGGGCCTAACGTCACCGGTGCGTATAAAGCACTGCTGACCGGCAAAACCAAACTGGTCGGCACGGTGCCGGGCGGCTGGCCGAAAACCGCCAATATCGCGGTGACGCTGAAAAAAGGTAACGGACTGGTGGGTGCCGTGCAGGCGTCGCTGAACAGCGCCATTGCCAGCGGGGCTTATATCAAAGTGCTGGATCGCTGGGGTGAAAGCGTTGAGAAGATCGACCATTCAGAAATTAACCCGCCGGGACTGGGCGATTAATCAGAGGACGCCACGATGAGCGAAGACGTATTTATCCAGACCGTAGCGGAAGATCCGCTGATTGCGCCGGTGATTCAGGGTTTATTCGGCGAATACCGTGAACGTTACGGCGACTATTTTGCCAGCAAAGAACCTGAAGATGACAGCGTGTTCGCCCGGCCCGACGGCGCATTTATTGTTCTGCTAAGAAACGGAGCGCCCATTGCGATGGGCGCGTATAAGCGATACGACGCCGAAACCGCCGAGCTGAAACGCATCTGGACGCACCGCTCGCTGCGCCGTCAGGGGCTGGCACAGAAAATATTGCATGAACTGGAGCGCCGCGCTGCCGCTTACGGTTATCGGCAGGTGTTTCTCACCACCGGTTTCCGCCAGCCGGAAGCGGTCGGGTTGTACTTATCTCACGGTTATCAGCCGCAGTTCGATACGCGACTGGATCCGGAAGTCTATTCCCGGCCTCCTTATGACGGTCGTCTGCCGTTTACCAAGAAACTGACAGCCGACGTTCCGGTGTCGTAATCAGCAGCAAACAGAAAGAGAAAGACTATGAGCGAAAATGCCCCTTCATCTGTGAATCATCCCCCGCTGAAAGTGGTGCCGGCGCGTTATCCGTGGCGGCTGGCCGGTGCCGTCTTTTCGGCGTTTATTCTGCTCGGGATTATTCAGTCGATTGCGACAAATTCCCGCTGGGAATGGGGCGTGTTCAGGCAATGGTTTTTTGATCCGGTGATTTTATCGGGTCTGGGCAAGACGCTGTTACTCACCCTGCTGGGCACCCTGTTTGGCGTCATTTTCGGCACGGCTCTCGCCCTCGCCCGCCTGTCGAAATCTTATCTGCTGAATGCGCTGGCCTGGGGCTATATCTGGCTGTTCCGCTCATTGCCGCTGTTGCTGGTATTAATCATCCTCTACAACTTTTCCTATCTGTACGACAACCTGTCACTGGGCATTCCGTTCACCACCATCTCCTTTTTCAGCACCCCGACGGTGGATTTGCTGGATCAGTTTTCGGTTGCCGTTCTCGGCCTTTCGCTGGTGCAGTCCGCCTATACCGCAGAAATTATCCGTGGCGGGATTTTAGGCGTTGAGCACGGGCAGCATGAAGCCGCCGCCGCGCTGGGATTACCGGCTTACCGCCGCACCTTCCGCATTATTTTGCCGCAGGCGCTGCGCTCCATTCTGCCGACCGGATTTAATGAAGTGATCAGCCTGGCGAAAGGCACGTCGATTGTTTACGTGCTGTCGATGCCGGAACTGTTTTATACCGTGCAGGTGATTTACAACCGCACGCAGCAGGTCATTCCGTTGCTGATGGTGGCGACGATCTGGTATCTGCTGATCACCACCGTGCTGTCTGTTTTGCAGTATTACGTCGAACGTTATTTCTCCCGCGGCACCGTTCGTCAGGTCGCGCCGACTCCGTTGCAGCGTCTGCGTCAGTGGCGCGTTGCCCGTCCTCATTAAAGGGAAAATCCTATGTCCGAAGCCTTTGATTTATTCGTTAACCGCCCGGCAGATGCTCCCGCAGAACGGCAATTTGTGCCTAAACCGCACAGTGCGACCGTCGGGCGCATCGACATCAGCAATCTGAGTAAATATTACGGCGCACACAAGGCGCTGGATAACGTCAGTCTGAGCATCGAACCGGGTACGGTGACGGTGATCCTCGGCCCTTCCGGCTCGGGAAAATCCACCCTGCTGCGCACCATTAATCATCTGGAACGGGTTGATGAAGGTTTTATCCAGATTGATGGCGATTACATTGGTTACCGGCGCAAAGGCGACACGCTGTATGAACTGAAAGAACGCGCCATTCTCAAGCAACGTACTCACGTCGGGTATGTGTTCCAGAATTTCAATTTATTCCCGCACATGACCGTGCTGGATAACATTATCGAAGCGCCGGTGGTTCACGGATTGCTAAGCCGCAAACAGGCCATCGCCCGTGCATATGAATTACTCGACACCGTCGGCCTGCGTGAAAAAGCACTGGCATGGCCGCGCCATCTGTCAGGCGGACAGCAACAGCGCATCGCCATTGCCCGCGCGCTGGCACTCAATCCGAAAGTGATGTTATTTGATGAACCCACATCAGCGCTGGATCCCGAACTGGTTGGCGAGGTGCTGGATGTGATCAAGAAACTGGCTCAGTCAGGCGTCACGCTGGTGGTAGTGACGCATGAAATAGGCTTTGCGCGTCAGGTGGCCGATCAGGTGGTGTTTATGGTGGATGGCGCAGTAGTGGAAACCGGCAGCGCGGCGCAGGTGCTCGACCGTCCACGTCATGCGCGTACCCGCAGGTTTCTGGAAAAAGTGCTGTAAATACGGGTTGCTGGTGATGTGAAAAGATGAAAGCCCGGACAGTCCAGTCGCCGGGCTTTTTACAGAAATGAGGAAGGAATTAAGAGTACGCGTGCAGCGTATGTTTACACAGTTCTGAACGCACGCAATCCTCTTTGCCAAACTGAATGATGCCAACCATCTCGTCTTCTTCGAAGCGGGACATTGCATCGCTGAGACCCGATACTACGCCGCGTGGTAAATCGCACTGGGTAATATCACCGTTAACGATCACCGTCACGTTTTCACCGAGACGGGTCAGGAACATTTTCATCTGACTGGCCGTGACATTCTGGGCTTCATCCAGAATAACCACTGCATTTTCAAAAGTTCGCCCGCGCATATAAGCGAATGGCGCAATTTCAACTTTGCCTATTTCCGGTCGCAAGCAATATTGCAGGAATGATGAACCCAGTCGACGTAATAAGATGTCGTAAACCGGACGGAAATAAGGCGCGAACTTCTCAGAAATATCGCCGGGTAAGAAACCGAGATCTTCATCGGCCTGCAATACCGGACGTGTCACTATAATTCTGTCGATTTCTTTATGAATTAATGCCTCTGCCGCTTTCGCAGCGCTGATAAATGTTTTGCCGCAGCCCGCTTCGCCGGTGGCAAAAATTAACTGCTTATTCTCTATGGCTGATAAGTAATGACCTTGAGCTTCAGTACGCGCTTCGATGACGGAAGTATCGCGACTGTCGCGAGCCATTCCGATCGATTCCAAACCGCCCATCTGTACCAGTGACGTCACAGACTCTTCCTCGCGCTGGCGGTGACTGCGTGAATCATTACGAATAACACGTTTTGCTTCACGACGAGCTTTGATCACTGCTTTCTGTCTTCCCATAGTGGCACCTTACAGTTTGATTCACTTAACGCTAAGGCATAATGCCCGCACGATTATGTTTCACTAACAAATGAGGTTTTGGTCTCCTTTTAGACCAAGTAGAGCCAATGAATAACGTGAAGAGGAAAATAAACCAAAGCGATTGGATAATAATCTCCTGGTTGTTTTCTGTTCACGAGGAGGCATTGTCAATGTCGTCAATAATGACAAACCGCTGACCCATAAAATGAGATATCCAGGATAAAAGCCAGTGATATTCACATCATTTTTATCAACAATTGAGGGGTCATTTAAAGAACAGGGTTGAGGTTGCGTGGATGATGATTGTTGTAAAAAGCGGCAGGAATAAACTGCAAATGATGACGTCAATATTGGAGAGACGGTGGCCTTGCCCTCGTTTGCATTTAAGCGATAACAACGAGTCAAGCAGTGAAGCATGTTATTTTCGTTCACCAGCCCAAACATGGATTTTACCATTCGCGCTCCCCGCAGTGTTATTAACGGCACCTGCCGTACACCTTGTGAAAACCTGTCTTGTACATCTTAAAAACTATCGCTTTATAATTTCAGTATAATGACAGCTGAAATATTTGCGTTACCAAAATGTAAAAAAGTTTGTGGATGGCGTCAATAGGATCACGCGGATCTTTTTCAGATCCTCCGCAAGCACGCTGAATTTTACTCAGCTCAGCAGATTGTTTTTCTTTTCATTGACGAAGTAACTGTCAATGCCATCTGCCAGCGCACGGGCCATTTTCTCCTGAAAGACCGGTTCGCCGAGCAGTTTTTCTTCCTGTTTATTTGTGATGAAAGAGGTCTCCACCAGCACCGAGGGAATGCGTGGAGATTTTAAAACCGCAAAACCTGCCTGCTCCGGATGCGGGCTGTGCATGTGATGGACTTTGACGATATTCGCCGCCAGATGCGTGCCAAAATTCATGCTGCGATGAATGGTTTCGTGCTGGTCGAGATCAAACAGCGTTTCTTTAAGATATTGATCGTCGGTCTTAAAATCGTTGTCGTACAGCACGTCTGCGCTGTTTTCACTTTGCGATAAATACCGCGCCATCGCGCTGCCTGCGCCATGCTCAGACAGGGCAAAAACCGACGCGCCCGACACCTGATCGTTAGTAAACCCGTCGGCGTGGATGGAAATAAACAGGTCCGCCTGGTGCTGATGCGCCAGACTGACGCGGTGATACAGCGGGATAAACACGTCGTCCTGACGCGTCAGCACTGCATGAATACCGTGCTGTTTATCCAGCAACGTTTGCAGCCGTCTGGCGATGTGCAACACCACGTGTTTTTCGTAAGTGCCTTCATTGCCGATCGCCCCCGGATCCTTACCGCCGTGACCGGGATCGATCATCACCAGCAGCGGTTTCTCTGCGCGCGGCGTGGTGGTGGTGACGGGGCTTATCTGCGGCAAATTCTGCGCGGCATTCTGTTCTGTGATCGAGACTTTAAGCACGCCATTCTCCGTACTGCGCGTAATCACTGGTTTACCCTTCACCTGCAAAACAATACGCGCCACGTCCGGGCTGAAATGGGCAAGACGCCCTTCTGCCACCCACGGGAATTTCTGCCGCACCACGGTCAGCGCATGTTCCAGTTCTGGGGGGAAAGACGTCACCGGCATGTCGATCACCACCCGCTCCGGCGCGCTGAGTATAAACACGCGACAACGCTTATCGGCTGCGGGTAATTCAACGTGGATCTGACTGGCATCCGACGTCATGGTAATGCGTACCGCCTTTTGCGCAGCGTAAAGCCGCGGCGCCGTCAGCGACAGTCCTATACCGAAAATCAGCAGTTTTCTGCGGGAATGGTTGATGGTCATAGCAATCTCAGAACTGGCATCGTGATAAATCATTTAGGCGATTTATCATCATGACATTACTGAGATTTTCAGGAATTAAGCGGAGTATTAACAGGTCGTGAATTGCGTAACCAGCCGTAAAAAGGATTTCAGGATTGAGTTCCTCCCCCTTCGCAGCGGGAGGAGCTCAATTATGCTTCGATCAAAGATTGTCCGAGGTAGTGACTTTCATCTTTATTGCCCGGCAGCGTGAAGAAGAAACCGCCGCCGTTGGGACGGATGTATTCTTCCAGCGCTTCACCGTTCAGGCGTTTTTGCACCGTCAGGAACCCTTTCTCAAGATCATGCTGATAACAGACAAAAATCAGCCCCATTTCCAGCTGGCCGGAATTGGTCACGCCCAGCGAATAGCTGTAACCACGACGCAGCATCAGATTGTCGTCGGTTTCTTTAGTGCGCGGATTGGCCAGCCTGATATGCGCGTCGAGCGGGATCACTTTACCGTCAGGGTCTTTGGTGTAATCCGGCACATCGTGCTCTTTTTCCATGCCCAGTGGCGCGCCGGTGGCTTTATGGCGACCAAAAATGGATTGCTGTTCCTGCAACGGCGTGCGGTCCCAGAATTCCACTTTGAACGGGATCAGACGTGTGACCTGATAGCTGCCACCCGTTGTCCAGGCTGGCTCAGCCTGATCTGGCGTCACCCAGATGGCTTTATCCATCAGCGGCTTGTCTCTGGAATCCGGATTGGCCGTGCCGTCTTTAAAGCCCAGCAGGTTAATCGGCGTCTCTTTGCCCTGACTGCGCGCGGCATGAGAAGAGATAAAGCCGTCACGACGCCAGCGCACGCTGAGCAAATCCGGCGTGTATTTAATGATGTCGCGCAATGCGTGAACCACGGTATCGCTGTTGTTGGCGCAGATTTGCAATGACAGGTCACCGTGACACAGTTTCGCATCGAGGGAATCATTCGGAAAACGCGTCATGCGGCTTAATTTCAGCGGTTTATGCGGTGCCAGTCCGAAGCGTTCATCAAACAGCGATTCGCCGACGGACAATGTCATGGTCAGGTTATCGGGATAAATTTCAGCGCCCATCACTCCGGAATCCATCGGCGGGAATTTCGGATCCAATGACGGCGCGGTGCCGCCGGTGGTCAGAAATGCAAAACGTGAATCCAGCAGACGGAATAAACGCTCCAGATCGGCTTTGTTGGTGGCCAGCACATCGAAAGACACCAGCATCATCGAGGCCTGCTGCGGCGTTAAAATCCCCGCCTGATGTTCGCCATAATACGGTTGCTTGCCCCAACGCTCGTCGGGGGAAACGGTGCCTGGCGTGTATTCTTTTTTTGCTCCGGGTGCTTTCTCAGCCTGCGCAGTCGCTGCGCCGCCCAGGGCAAATGCCCCGCCTAACAATCCCACGCCTTTTAACAAGCTGCGGCGTGAAGAAGAAATGTCGTCCTGATTATTGTTTTTGTGACTCATTGCTATGCCTCGGTGTAACGCTCCTCCCCCCTGCGAAGGGGG